>NZ_JACKZU010000117.1:0-21234 GCF_014222165.1 Nostoc sp. 2RC | reverse complement strand
GATGGGGAGATGGGGGTAGGAGAGAATAGTAACTCCCTAGTCTCCAGTCAACAGTCAACAGTCAACAATCAACAGTCAACAGTCAACAGTCAACATTCCTAATACCTATCCTTCATAATCCATCAGGACTTGCACCCAGTGTGGTGGGCGGGGAATGGGGTTACCCAGGCGATCGAAAAGTAGCCATGCTGCTAGGTGTACTACAAAAAGGTAAATAAAGTTGTTGAGGATAATCAAAACGATGGCACCTATTTGAATCAAAAATACACTGGGAGTTGCTAATAAACTCAGCTTCAGAAATATCCATTCGATAAACCCACTCACCTGGGTAATCACATAAATCCAAAGGTCTTCACCTGATAACACAGACAATAACCACAAGCGAAAAAAGACTCCTAAAGTACCCAACAGCGTACCCAAGGTGATGGAAACTAGCCACGGTACACGACGACGATACCATGTTGCACCTAAAAGCACGCCCATAAAGCCGTAGGGCATGACAAATAGTAAACTACGGGCTGGCCCCATGAGTACCGTTAGCAATAATCCAGAAGTGATTGCTGCCATCCATGCTGCTCGTTTGTCCCAACGAAGATAAACTAAAGCGATCGGTACTGGAAAAAATATCCGCAAAACTGGGCCTAAAGGAAAATAAAAATTAATAAACCAAATGAGGCTAGCAGTACTGGCTAAAAAAGCTGTTTCCACCATCCTCAAGGGCGTATCAGCCTTGAGTTGAGGACGGGTTAACTCTTGTTTGTCTGCCCAATGATTGATAGGAGTTTGCGATTCTGATGATGGATCTTCCTCTGGCTCATCTGGCAGAGAATTTAAAATGCTCATATTTTGACAAGTTGTTAAACTATCATTCTTTCTAAGGCTGACATATCAGGAATGCAGATAATGTCTTGATCCCGTTTAATCAAGCCTCTTCTTTCCAGCCTTGTCAATACTCGCGTTACCGTTTCCCGCGCCAATCCGCTTAAACTACTTAATTCGCGATGAGGTAAATTCGGAATTTCGGTTCCTGTTTGCCCTTTTTTGCCTTGTCCCTCTGCCAAAAACAGCAATGTATCTGCCACCCGTGACTGACTATGAGATTCCCGCAAGCGTAATCGCCGATTTACTTGCTGTAAACGCTCTGCCATTAGTTTTGCTAATCTTAGCCCTGCCAAGGGTTCTATTTTCAGCAAATTGCTAAAATCTGACGCTGGTATACTGCCAATTACCGTTGAGGTCAGGGTAATCACATCAGTAGTTCGGCGTTTTTCACTGAGAACCGCCATTTCACCAAACAATTCCTCTTTGCCAAGAATGTTCAGTGTTACCTCTTTTCCTTCTAAATTATAAGTACGAATTTTTACCCATCCTTCTCTGATAAAATACACAGCACCACCCCAGTCATTTTCTAGTACGATCACTTGATTAGCTGGATGAGTGCGGGTTACAAGATGGGTAAGGGCTGTTTCAACAACAACATCTGGCAAACCCTGAAAAAATGAGGGCACATATCGGTCTTCCATTAGGACATTTTTATTCAAGCTGCTATATACACACGACATAAAAAAGTATTTTTTTAGCCTAAGCCATCAAAGCACAGCCACCTTTTAACAATAAAAATAACCTATACTTCGCAAGAAAGTGAAAAGAGGGATTTTTTAAGCAATTTTTACCTATGGGGTTAAATAGGGCAAAAATTTTGCAAAAACTAGTTTCTAGGCTGCTGAAGTATGATTTTGGGGCTAACTATAGTGCAAAGTTGATTGGGGAATCGTAAAAAATAAATTGTTCTGCTTTCGGCGTTAACCGTTGGCTGTTGACTGCTGACTGTGAACTGTCAACGGTCAACGGTGAACAGCTAACAATAGCAATGATATTTTTTACTCGGAAGTCCCTTACTCTTGATTACTTAAAAATATAGGTAAACAACATAGATCCTACTCAAGCTAGTGGAGTACCTGCACTGACCTTACGGTACAGTCTTGGTTTCCGACCTCATACGCCATTGCCTGATTCAATCGATGTTTGATTTAATCTCATACAGCGTCTGGAGGTCTTTGGATTTTTATCTCCTCAAGGGAGAACACAGGCACATCCGCCCATTTTCCATAGGCAGTTTCATAGTTTTATGTATAACATCTCTTGGATTTACTGCAATGGCATAACAGGTAAATGTTTTTCCCATATCTAGCCATGTGTCTGCGGCAATTATGACTAGTTTGAAATTAGCTTTTTGATTCCACGCAGTCTGGTAGGTCAACGACCATGTGTATTATATCAGACCATATCAACGCTTCTAGGGACTTCCAAGTAAAAAAAATATTCCACAGAAGACTGTTGACCGTTGACCGTTGACTGTTGACAGTCAGCAGTCAACAGTGAACAGTCAACGCATTAACTGGAACAATTTATTTTTTAGAGTTCCCCTAGAGATTTGTTTGTGTCAACAGTGACTGTTATTGCTGCGGTGTGAGCCTTCTTGCTGTTAAAGGTAAATTATTGCTCAGATATTTTAGTGGTTTTGAGCAATCAAGCTAAGCTTGTTAAACAAACACTGACTGAAGATTGCCACTCCTGCCTGTAATCCATAACATAATGACAGTCACAAGTCAAAGTGGCAGATGTTGTCACTTAAAACTTTAATGACTGTAAAGTAACTCTCACATTAATTGACATATTGTTGTAGCTAAGGTAATCAAAAGTGACTTCCAGTGCAGATGAAATTCAAAAGCTGATTGCAGACATTGACAACTTACTTGCCAGTGGTGGTAAGCGCCTGTCTCGATTTTTACCTAATCAGGGACAAGAACCCAAAGAAGTTTTAGAACGAATTCGGGACTTCTTGCTGAGGCTAAGAGAAAAAGAAGCATTAGAGGGTGGTGTTGAAAATCAATTTCCCAGGGAACCGCGTTCGCCCTTGGCGTTGGCGGAGCCATCGCCTTTGTTAACAAAATTTATCGAAGCAGACCATAAGCAGCTTTTACTACCACCATCTGAAGTTAATCAAGAATACAGTGCTGTTCAGACTGGAGAATTAAAAACTGAATTTTCCGCATTGATGCAGCCATTACGAGCCGAATTAGAAGGACTATTGCAAGAACGAGCTACTCTCATTCAAGAAATTCGGCACTTAGAACAAAAGCGATTGCAAAACTACTCCCTAGCACAGCAGTTGACCAACCAAGAACAGATGATTACCGAGTTTTTACAGGTACTCATGAGTCGGCTTGTGCCAAATCTAACGCCATTACTAGCACAAACTTTAGCTAATTCCACCACTTCTTCCGCAGGAATCCATGACCCAAATTCAGAACCAGTATCTTTTAGTAGCCAAGCTTTTTTAGAATCCCCAGAGCGTGTAGAGCGGTTAACAAGACTGGCTCAGGAGTTAGATAGACGCCTGTTATCACTAGATGGAACTGTAAACGTTGTCTTTGACGCACTACAACGCAACATTAATACCTATTACGAGTCCTTATCCCAAGCACTAGTAAGAATGCATAGCAAGGGAATCCAAGGCGAACAGCTGATGGCCAGCTTTCTCAACAATTTGACGGAGTATTTGCAGCAACAGTCCCCTAGTTCAGAGTCATCTTTTTTGGGAATAGAAGCTGAGAGACCACCTGCATCACCTACTTTGCCAGGTGATATCGATGCTGAATTTCCACTGCCACTTTTAGAATTGATACAGCCGGAAACTTCATCAATTAATCCTGAGCTACAGACTACTACCCTCACAGAAGATTTAGATGCAGTCCTGTTGCAACTTGGCTTAGACTCATCTCAATCTTTTGAAAGTCCAGCTGAATTACCAGAAGAAATTTCTAACTCAATTACTGATGAAGTAGACCAACTTTATGCGAGTTTGTTTACTACCATTAATGATTCTCCAACTGTAGATTCTGAAAATGCAATACTTAATACACCAGTTGCAGAGCCAGACCCGGATTTTTTCCATTTCACCAACCCTCCGGCTACTGTAGAAACCACAGATTCAGGGGAAGAATTATTTTTTGCAGAGGATACCAACCCAGCGCCACTGGAAGTTGCTTCAGCAGAAAGTTTGCCGATGGAACTCGATACTCAGCCAGAAGTTGACGATACAATTAACACTTTAACTGACTTATTACCTGAGGTAAGTGCCGAAGAGCAACTTCCTGAACCACCATTGCCTGTAATTAATGCTACAACTACAGCAGCAATTACTCCCCAAACACCAGACATTGAGTTACCCAAACCAAGGGAAGTTATTGTCACAGAGACTATAAGTGATAGACAAGAACCTGCTTTAGAGAACTATATTCCAGCTTCGCCACAAGAAAACCTACTTTCTCTAGAGTCAAATCAAGTTCCAGTCATCCCTGATATTTCCTTAAATGAAGAACAGTTACAACTATTAGATCTAGATTTAGCTAATTTCCATCGCCAGCTAAATTCTGATTTGGAATCGGCTACAAATTTAGAAAATTCTCAGGAATCTGTTGCTGAAATCCAAGCAACGATCCCCACGATTTTGCCTGAGGAAAAACCAGAAAATTTGGAAAAAATCACCAATAGTTTCCTAGTTACTGGAGTAGAAGCTAACTTAGATTTAGACACAAAAACTGAAAAAAAAAAGCAAGAGACAAATTCTATTTCAGAAAGCTATTTACCTGCAAATTCCTCAATAAACAACACAGAAGTTTCAACCAATGTTCTCCAATCAGTTTGGTATTTAGGAATTGATTTAGGTACAACAGGAATTTCCGCAGCTTTATTAAATAGTTCATCTTTGGTTGTACATCCTATCTACTGGTCAGCAGAAAATTCACGGGGAACAACTTCTTTTCAACAATCCTTTCGTTTACCAACAGAAGTTTATCTGCCCACAGCCTCCGTACCCCAGGGTGAAAATGACAGTATTGAAGCACACGAACAAACAGCACCCGCGGCTGTTGCCCAAGATAAGAATCCTACACCTCCAAGATCGGATTCAACAAATAATCTTTACTCAGCACAACTCAAACCTTATTTACAAGTAGCCATTGCGTACAAAAGCGAACGGCAAAAATGGGAACCTGTTTTACAATTAAATGAATTTTCGGCAGGGCCATTAATTTGGGTTGTACGATCGCTCTCAAAGCTACTGTTAACTCTCAAGTGCGATCGAGGCAGTACCACCCCTGGTTTAATAGCTGCTGCTGTGGGAATTAAAGAACAAGATTTTTCTCAAATTATTAATAATATTGCTGGTGTTATTTGCACTTGTCCATCTAGTTGGTCAGAACAATATCGTTTCAATGTTAGAGAAGCTGTACTCACTAGTAAACTTGTCCAACATCCCCAGCAAGTCTTTTTTGTTGAAGAAGCGATCGCCAGTTTACTGCCAGAACTAGATGCTGCTAATGGCCAGCAAATAAAATTAAAATTAAATCCAGATGCAGATTCTCTGCCGGCAAAAACCAGCGAAAATTCTCTTTTGGGCAACACCCTTGTCATTAATATCGGGGCAGCTGCTACAGAAATGTTATTAGTGGATGTACCAGAAACCCTGACACAACTGACATACAATGATTTCATGCTCCACAGTTTTGCTTATGCTGGCAAGGGAATTGAACAAGACATTATTTGTCAGCTGCTTTTGCCCCCAAAATCTCGGCAACCACGTTTAGCAACCCCAAACGCAAGCAAAACTGCTACCACTAATCCCTGGCAATGGCAACCGTCAATTCCTGGTTTAGACCAAATGCAGTGGCAGAGTTTAGGATTAGAAGAATTGCAACTACCCAGAGTCGGGGAACCAGATATTGCTGTTCGCATTCGTCTCCAGCAGCGTCTAGAGAGTTCCTTGCTGGGACAAGCAATATTAGATGCAGCACTGGCTTTGAAACTGATTTTACAACACCAAGATTCTTTTACCTTGGAATTAGCCGATCAGCGGTGGATTTTACACCGACGAGATTTAGAAAGCCAAGTATTTATCCCCTTTGTCCGCCGCTTGAACCGCGAACTCAACAAATTATTAGTAGCTCGTGGTATTCCCACAGAAGCCATAAATCAAGCTATCCTCACTGGTGGCGTAGCATGTATAGGCACGGTGAACCGTTGGCTACGACAAAAACTCCCCAGCGCGAAAATTATTCAAGATTTGTATCTCGGCGAAAACGGCGCTCCTAATTGCAGTCGAGTTGCCTATGGTTTGGCGATGCTACCTTTGCATCCCCAGGTATTAGATACACCCAGACAACAATACACTGATTATTTTCTATTTACAGAATTGCTACGTTTGCTACCAGAAAGACCTTTATCTTTCGGTGAAGTTATCCAATTATTTGAAGGTCGTGGTATCAACACCCGCACTTGTCAGCAACGCCTGTTAGCTTTTTTGGAGGGTGAATTACCTTCCGGTTTGATACCTTCAGTCACAGATTCAACTTGGCTCACCCAGGGTTCTCAAGAAAATCCCGACTATCAAGCGATCGCCACTGCACCACTTTTTGAAAAACAAGGCAGTCTCACCTACCGCCCCAATTCTCAACAACTTTTGTCTTTACGCCGCTATCTCAATGCCATCAAAGCTAGCAATCAGCAATCACTGGAGGAACCATATATAGTCAATTTCGCACTGGAAGTTCGCAGTCATTAGTTATGGGGTATTGGGAGTGTTGACTGATGACTGATGACTGTTGCTTGTTGAGTTACGAGTTCAAAGTTATCTTCCCCACTCCCCATCTAGTTTTCCGCAATTCCCGATTTAAATTGCACCCTTGCCTATTGACGGTGAACCGTCAACATCAAAAGCGGAAGTAGCATTTTTTTGGAATTTTTACAGTAATATATTATATATTTACAATTATGATAGTTAATTGAAAGATTTTGTAAACTAAAGGTCTTAACTTTTTTTCTAGTTGTGTTTTTGTGTATATTATTACTCAGTAGTGAAAACAAAAACATTAAAATTCCCATAAAAATTATGTCTATGTCTACACTACTGATGCAAAAATTCATGTTGTAGATAATTTAGCTCTTGTGATTTATTCTTATTCTCTTGATTGCTCGCAACAGCCTTCACATCCCTCAACTGTAAGCTTTGCAAAACGATTAATTGATATTATTGGAGCCATTATCGGGCTGATTATTACGTTTTTGGTGGCGATTCCTGTAGGAATTGTTACTTTAATTTACGATCCAAATCCCATATTTTATTCTCAAATTCGCTGCGGCTTGAATGGAAAGCCCTTCCGGATATGGAAATTCCGTTCTATGGTTATGGATGCCGATAAACTCAAGCATCTAGTTGATAACCAAGCCAAAGGTCACATCTTTAAATCTGTTGACGATCCTCGAATTACTCCGGTGGGCAAATTTTTGCGGCGTACTAGCTTAGACGAATTCCCACAGTTTTGGAACGTTTTGCTAGGGGACATGAGTTTAGTTGGTACTCGTCCACCAACCCTTGATGAAGTCAAGAATTATAACCCACACCACTGGGATAGATTGCGAGTCAAACCAGGGATTACTGGAGAATGGCAAGCTAACGGTCGTTCGAGCATCACAGATTTTGAAACCATCGTCAAGATGGATATGGATTATCAACGTAAGTGGTCTGTAACTTACGACTTGAGTCTAATTATGAAAACAATTTGGGTAGTGTTGAAAAAGACTGGTGCTTATTAAATTGGGCATTGGGCATTGGTTATTCGCCGTGTAAGAGCGTCTCTGACTCTTTGCGTCTTTCTCATCCCTTCACCCCGCTACCAGTTTCCGTGGGTACAATATAACGTTGTACAAATATAAATAGTAACAATACTGGGGCGATCGCAATTACAGAACCAGCTGCTACCAAGCGCCAATCAAGGGAAAATGTCCCGGCTAGCTTGGCAACTCCTAGAGGAAGAGTGTATAAATTTTCGTCTTGGATGACAATTAAAGGCCACAAAAAGTCACTCCAAGCACCAATAAATACAAAAATTGCTAAGGTTACTAATGCTGGGCGAATTGCTGGTAGCATCACATACCACCACAAACCCAACTCAGAGCTGCCATCCATGCGGGCGGCTTCTTCTATTTCTTTGGGAACGCTCATAAAAGCTTGGCGCAACAAAAAAATCCCAAACGCAGAAGCCAAGCTGGGGAAAATCATTCCTAAATAAGTATTTCTCAAACCCAACTGCACTGTCAAAATGTAAAGAGGAATCATCACAATTTGGAAGGGAATCATAATTGTAGAGACGACGGCGATAAAAATCCAATCTCGCCCCGCAAATGATAACCTTGCCAAAGGATAGGCAGCTAAAGCGCAAAATAGTAAATTCAAGCCAACAGTCAGCACAGACACCAAGGTGCTGTTGTATAAATATTGTCCGAAAGGTAAAGATTGCCAAACACGAGAAAAGTTATCCAGTGTAGGCGATGCAGGTAACAACTGTGGCGGTGACTGTAAAATATTTTCTGTAGGTGATTTTAAGGCTGTACTGATTAGCCACAGCAAGGGAAACAGCATCACCAGTGCGATCGCTCCCAATAGCGTATACATTAATAGAGTTTGCGATGGTGATTTTTTCGAGTTCAACATTTGATTAATAACTTTCGAGTTTGATAAATATTAATTTCTGACTAAGATAATTTTTTAAAGAATTGATCGTTTTTTATAATCATAGGTTGGTTTGGTTCAGTCCAGTAGGGTGCGTTAATCTACGGCATAACGCACCGTCAACAATTCAAGATGTGTTGCTTTGCGCGACAACTACATCTCCAATTCCTTCTGAATTCTGAATTCTGACTTCTGAATTCTGACTCCTAAATTCTGCTGTATCATTCTACAATTGACAATCAAATTACAGTGGTGAATCTCCAACCTCTGCATAAGGTTGTGGTTCCCGTAGGCGTTTGGCAATTTGTTCTCGCCGATATTTTGCAAGTTCGCTATAAAGCTTCTTGCGAGAAAGATTTACACTACCAACAGGTTCATGCTCAAGTAATGTATGCCAAGGGCTAAACAATATACCTTCATCTAAACGTTTACGTTCTTCAAAGTCAAATTTCTGGCTGGGAATGCGTACAGTTGCAACTTTAATAAATGGTGAATCTGCTTCTTGCCATTCTTTAACGTGGTCTTCAATTGGCGTTTTGTCATCATCGACATAAAACTGAATCAGAAAATCAAAAGATACTTCTCGACCTTCTACCGTCAACAGGTTAACTATTGCTTCTCGGAGGTAGTTTTCGGATTCTGGAAGTGTTTGTGGAGGCTGTTCAATCTGTTGAGATTTAACAGATAATTTCACAACGCGATTTCCAAATTTAAACGGAGCCATACTCCAATACTGAATCAAAAGTGGATTGCCTACGTTCTTACTAGTAATTTTTTGTAACAAAGCAAAGGCATAACCAAGTTCTTCTAAACGTTCTGGGCTAAGTTGTCCGCTACCTGCTTTAAAGATATCAGCGTAATCACGAATATCTTTAGTAAAAAAAGTAGGATAATTGTTGAGGATAAAATCTTGAGTTTTTTCCTCATCATCTAGTATTTTTTGCCCCTCTACATTCATCACCTTGATAGCGATACCGCGAACATCAGGTTGGCTATCTGAGCGAAATTTTCCCCGCTTTTCAGGCGCACCACCATTAGAAAAACGAATCCAAGCGGGATAGGTTTGGGGTGTTTTGAACAAACCCACTCTTAGGTCTTCAGGAAGGTTCGGTTCAATAATAAACTCTCCCCAAAGCAGTCCGTGACTTTTGCTATGAATTTGGCGCAAATCTGGGCCTGTTTGTTGTTGAGCTTGCAGGCTAGTTGCTACAATTTCGTCGATTGTGGCTGATTGGTCAGTGGTAGATGATACTGGATTACTCATGAAAAATATTTTGATGATGTTTCTTCATCATCCTCAACCTTTAGTTTTGGGGAGTCAACCCAGTTTCCGTTAAGATATTCTTTAATGGTTTATCCCAAGGTTCGATGGGAAGTTGGGGTAAATAGGCAAAATCAAATACAATTCCGATAGTGGGCTTTGTCAACCACTCTGGTGAACTGAGTAAGCGATCGTAATAACCTCCGCCATAACCCAGGCGATATCCTTGATAATCGCAAGCTACACTGGGGGTGAGAATCAAATCAACTTGCGCCGGATCTAAAGTTGGCGCATGAGAATGCGGTTCAGTAATGCCATAAGCGCCACTTTGAAGAGAATCATCAATCTCCCAAATATGCCAAGACAGGGATTGATTAACGCAGCGAGGGAATCCCCAACGGTATTGAGTATTTGTAAATAATGGACTGAGGTCTGGTTCTTGGCGAAAGCTAAAATAAGCGAGTATTGTTTTTGCTTGATTAAACAAAGTAGAGTTTTGTAAATGAAAGCAAATGCGATCGCTTTTTTCTCTCCACTCCTCAACAGACATTGATTGACGTTTTTTGAGTAAAGTACGCCGTAATTGTGTTTTATTTAGTTGATGATTAACTCTGTCCACATTTAACAACTTACTTGTGAAACAGTAAGTGAGTTATATAGCAAAATACAGTTTAGTACCTAATTTTTGCTCAAAAAATCTCAGGTGGGCACTGCCCACCGTCAGATTATGCAGCGTGTTGGCGATACCACTCAATGGTGTTTTTTAGCCCTTGCTCAAAGCTAACACCAGCGGTGAAATTAAAAGCAAGCTTGGCGCGTTCAGTATCTAAACGGCGTCTTGGCTGACCATTTGGCTTATCAGTTTGCCAAACAATCTCACCTTTAAACTCCATTAATTGACTAATCAAAGTTATTAAATCAAGAATGGAAATTTCATCACCCGTCCCCAAATTCACTGGTTCTGATTCGTTATAGAATTGGGTGCCCATAACAATTCCCCGCGCTGCATCTACAGAATAGAGAAACTCGCGAGTCGGACTACCATCACCCCAAACAAACAGTTGCTTGTCTCCTTGAACTTGGGCTTCGTGAACCTTACGAATTAACGCCGGAATCACATGAGAACTTCCCGGATCGAAATTATCTTCCGGGCCATACAAATTCACAGGCAGTAGATAAATACCATTAAAGCCATACTGTTGGCGGTAAGCTTGTAGTTGTACTAAAAGCGCTTTTTTAGCAATTCCGTAAGGTGCATTGGTTTCCTCTGGGTAGCCATTCCACAAGTCATCTTCTTTGAATGGCACTGGAGTAAATTTGGGATAGGCGCAGATGGTACCAACACAAACGAATTTTTCGACTCCGCCTTCATATGCAGCGTGAATTAGCTGGCTGCCCATAATCAAGTTATCGTAGAATAACTCTGCGGGTTTTTGTTGATTGAGACCAATGCCACCAACATGAGCTGCTAAATGGATAACGATGTCTTGTTGGTCAACTGCACGCTGGCAATTTTCCCAAACTCGCAGATCGCAATCACGCGATCGCACCACTGTAATCTTCTCATTCTCTGCACCTGCTTGGCGCAGTTGATCTATCACTTGACGACCGAGAAACCCTGACCCACCAGTGACCAGAATGCGTTTATTTTTGAGTTCTAAGGCGGTCATATTTTTATCCTCTGTGGTCTCAATCAGAAGTGCAAAGCGCCAAGTTCTTGACGAAGAGTAGCAACTTCATGGGGAAATTGCGAACCATTGCCGTTGGGTGAAGTGTAACCCAAGGCTTGTAAGTCTGCTTCTACCATTAAGGCAACTAATTGTTCAAAGGTTACTGATGGTGTCCAGCCTAACTGCTGCCGTGCTTTGCTGGAGTCCCCAATTAACAACTCTACCTCCGCAGGACGCAGATAACGTTCGTCAAATTCGACATAATCTTGCCAATTGAGATTGACATACTTAAATGCCAATTCCAGAAATTCTCGCACTGAGTGAGTTTCCCCTGTGGCAATCACGTAGTCGTCTGGTTGGTCTTGCTGCAACATCAACCACATTGCTTTGACGTAATCTTTGGCATAGCCCCAATCTCGCTTAGCGTCGAGATTTCCCATATAGATCTTTTTCTGTTTTTTGGCTACGATATTGGCTACTGCCATCGTGATTTTACGGGTGACGAAGGTTTCACCACGACGGGGTGATTCGTGGTTAAACAGTATGCCGTTACAAGCAAACAAATTGTAAGATTCGCGATAGTTTACTGTTTGCCAGTGAGCATATACTTTGGCACAAGCATAGGGACTGCGGGGATAAAATGGTGTGGTTTCGCTTTGGGGGATTGCTTGTACTAATCCGTACATTTCTGAGGAACCCGCTTGGTAAAACCGCACTTGGATTCCGGTACGGTGTTGGTAGTCTCGAATTGCTTCTAATAAACGCAGTGTCCCCATTCCCACTGAATCTACAGTGTATTCAGGTGAATCAAAGCTGACTCTCACATGAGATTGAGCGCCGAGGTTGTAAATTTCTACTGGCTGTACTTCTTCTAAAATGCGTCGCAGTGTTGTTCCATCGGTTAAATCTCCGTAGTGCAGGAATAACTGGACTCCTTCTTTGTGTGGGTCTTCGTAGATGTGATCGATGCGGTCTGTGTTGAAGGTAGATGTGCGGCGAATTATCCCATGAACTTCATAGCCTTGTTCTAACAAGTACTCACTCAGATATGAACCATCTTGACCGGTAATACCAGTAATTAAGGCTCGTTTTTTTTGCGTCATGCTCAACTATCCCTTATTTTTTTTGATTAAAATGTTACAAGCGATCTGATACAACGTAGCAGGTAATTGCTGAATTGCCTAATAGTAAACCTACTAGTTCTAACGGATAGTGTAATTTTTAAGTAAATAATTTTACTTAAATTTACTTAATAACAAGTGATGTGAAAAGTTAAACTTAATTTCCTAAGTTCAATATTTTCCCTGAATTATTCTGCGGTATGCTACCACTTTTAGGTTGTAAAAATTTTATAAATTATCTGATTTTTATGAAGAGTTAATAAAGTTGCTTGAATTCGATAAGTTTTTGTTATTTAGTATTCTGAATGCTTTGAAAATAAGATTATTTCATTTGTGTAGCTGTTTATTAACACTGAGAACCAGTGCTTAGGGGCATTGGCTGCCCCCAAAATCAGCCTTAAGTAATTACTCAGTATGCTCCGTTATTTTTAGGTAAAATAACTACATCAACGGTTTTTAAGATGATCCATAAATCGAGCCATAAATTCCTGAATTTTACGTAATGCAGGTCGATTTGGACTCGTCGGGGGTAGGGAATGTCATTACGTCCAGAAACCTGCCACAAACCAGTAATTCCTGGGCGGATGGTTAAAATCTCATCAATGTAACAACCGTATTTTGGTAGTTCTTGCGCTACTAATGGTCGAGGGCCGACTACACTCATATCCCCTTTTAAAACGTTCCAAAACTGGGGAAACTCGTCTAAGCTAGTAATTCGCAAAAATCGACCAATTTTAGTAATCCGTGGGTCTTGCTTGAGTTTAAAACTGCTCTCAAATTCTTGTCGCAATTGGGGCGATGTTTCCATCATTTGCATGAGGATTTCGTCTGCATTGCTGACCATTGTTCGGAATTTAATACAGTTAAAAGGTTTGTAATTTTTACCCACCCGTTCCTGAACATAAAAAATCGGGCCCTCTGAACTCAAAGCAATCAACAAGGCCAAGATTAAGTAGACAGGAAAGAATAAAATTAACACTGACAGCGAAAACACTATATCGAACAGTCGTTTAGCAAACTCTCCGTTTAAACCCTGAAAAGATAGACCTTTAGGTTTAACCTTAGGCGTCTTTGTTTTTTGACCCCGTTTCAGGAGAGTACGCAAAGACGCTTTAGTGTCTTGCCGTATGCCTCGCTTGCCGGAGAGGAGTGAGCTCTGGGCAGTCATCATACTCCTTAATAATCCACACCACACATAGTCCCAATCTTAAAGCCAAAATGAGATGCTTCTGGGGATAAATTGCCAAAAGCCTAAAAAAATAAGTCCTATGAACCAAGACCAGTATTCCAAAAAGGTCTTTTTTCGTTGCACTTGTTTACAAAATCTAGATAACGATCTGCAAAGACTCGCGGTGAAAACTGCGCGGCGTGCGATCGCATATACTCACAATTGAATGAACCCTGATGTACTTCAAATTCTTCTACTGCCTCCACTAAAGCTGCCTCTGTTTGTGTCCTGAAGAATATACCTGTCCCTGTATCCACATCAGAGCGAATATCTCGCACTGTTTCTAAAGCACCCCCAGCACCGTAGGCAATTACTGGCGTACCACAGGCTTGTGCCTCCACTAAGGCAATACCAAAATCTTCGCAAGCTGCGTACACAAACGCCTTAGCGCTAGCCATATATTTTTTTACCACATTATCGGGTTGCCATCCCAGTATTTGGATATTTGAATTTGCCATCTCACAAATCTTTTTCATTTCATCTCCTGTACCAATTACTACTAAAGGTCGTTGTAGTTGATTAAAAGCTTTGATAATCAACGATACTTGCTTATAACTCACTAGCCGAGAAACTGTTAGGTAAAAATCGTCTTTTTCCTGAAAAAATGGAAATTTGTCAATATTCACCGGTGGGTAAATCACTGTTGCTTCTCGCCGATAGCAACGCCATATCCGCTTAGCTGTGTGCTGCGAGTTAGCGATGAAATAATCAACACGATTAGCACTCAATACATCCCACTGGCGCAAACGATGTAATAAATATCTGGTCACCCACCCTGGTAGGCCATTACCCAGCTTGCTTTGGCGTAGATAATCAAAAGTCAAGTCCCAGGCGTAGCGCATAGGGCTGTGACAGTAGCAAATATGCAACTGATCTGGAGTGGTCAGGATTCCCTTGGCAACAGCATGGGAGGAAGACAGAATTACGTCATAGTGTCGCAAATCCATTTGTTCAATTGCCAAAGGCCACAATGGCAAGTACTTTTGTATACCGTTACGAGCATACGGAAAGTGTTGAAGAAACGTCTTGCCAATTTGACGTTTATATAAATAACTTTCAGGGTTGATGGATTCAAAATCGATGAGGGCATACAAATCAGCATCAATGTGATTCAAAATTTCCCGTACAACGAGTTCTGAACCACCTGTGGCTTTGGGTGTCAACCACTCATGAACCAGAGCATATTTCAAGGGCACAGCTAACTTGTAATAAATAGAAAATCGTTAAGCTACTGATGAGGTTAACTGAAAAGTTTCCCTTTGTAATTAATGGGAAGCGCCCCAGATTATAGCCACAGACGCAATCTTTCCTTCACAGGTTCCAGATGGATACTGCAACCTGATAACCTCAGATTGGGGCATGGGGCATAGGGCATTGGGAGTGAGGAGTTTGGAGTTTGGAGTTTGGAGTTTGGAGTTAAAAGTTATTCTTCCCCTACCTCAGGAGCCTCCCCATCGCCTTCATCTCCCTTCTCTCCCTACCTCCCTATCTCCCTCAATCCCCAGTGGCTGAAAGAAAACTGATCTAGGAATGGGAAAGGTATGCGAATTCTAATTATTGGTGGTACTCGGTTCATTGGTGTTTATTTAACTCAACAATTGGTGGAACAAGGACATGAGGTGGTGCTGTTTAACCGTGGAAACCGGCCAGCACCTTCTTTACAGGGAGTAGGACAAATTATAGGCGATCGCACCGATGCTGCCCAATTAAAAGCAAAATTGTCACAAGAAAATTTTGATGCCATTTTTGACAATAATGGACGAGAACTCAGTGATACTCAACCACTTGCAGAGATTTTTCAAGACCGAGTGCAACATTTTGTATACATGAGTTCGGCAGGAGTGTATCTCAAATCTGACCAACTTCCCCATGTGGAGGGCGATGCAGTAGACCCCAAAAGTCGCCACTTGGGTAAGCATGAAACTGAAGCTTACCTGACTCAACTGGGATTGCCCTTTACTTCCATTCGTCCCACTTATATCTACGGGCCGCGTAATTATAATGACTTAGAAAGCTGGTTTTTTGATAGGATTGTCCGCGATCGCCCCGTTCCTATCCCTGGAAATGGATTCCATATCACCCAATTAGGTCATGTCAAAGATTTAGCAAAGGCAATGACTCAAGTTTTGGGCAATCAACAAGCGGTGGGACAAATTTATAATGTATCTGGCGATCGCTTTGTTACTTTTGATGGTTTAGCCCGTGCTAGTGCTATAGCAGCTGGTAAATCACCTGATGCTGTGAAAATCGTCCATTATGACCCGAAAAAGTTTGATTTTGGCAAGCGCAAAGCTTTTCCGATGCGGGTACAACATTTCTTTGCTTCAGTAAACAAAGCCCAAACAGAATTAAACTGGCATCCCGAATATGATTTAATTTCTGGATTACAAGATTCTTTGGAAAATGATTATCTCGCTTCTGGCCGAGATCAAGCTGAGGTGGATTTCTCTGTAGATGAAGAAATTTTAAAAGCTGTTTAATGAGGAAATTAGTTGACTGCTGACTCTCAACAGTCAACTAATTATTCTTCATCGGGGTTAATGCCCAATTTTCGTAATTTCACCGCTAATTTTTCAGGGCTTGGCAAAGTTTTTTAATCATTGCCTACAATTCAGTGAAATTAGTGTCAGGACTTACGCAAAAATAACGTAATTCCGTCATTACGAGCGATAGCGAAGTAATCCCCCCTGACGCTGGGATTGCTTCCCTACACTCTGTTACGGTCGCAATGACAATATCGGCGTTGCGTAAGTCCTATAGTGTCTGTAAATACTATTATTGGTTAAAAAAATGAGCCAGGTTTTACAATATTCACTCCATAATATTTTAGAAGCTCGTGCCCGTTTGGGTGAAGGGCCGATTTGGGACTCCACTAAAAAGCTGCTTTACTGGATAGATATTTTTAACCATCGAGTGCATCAATTCGACCCAGCAACGGGTGAAAATCGCTTTTTTGATGTGGGAGATGTGGTAGGTGCGATCGCCATTGCAGGTCAAGATAAATTAACGATCGCACTGCGCCATCACCTAGCATTCCTCAATATCAAGACAGGTGAAGTTACCCCGATTTTGGAAGTTGAAAAAAATCTGCCTAATAATCGTCTCAACGATGGTAAATGCGATGCCCAAGGTCGCTTTTGGTTTGGCTCAATGTCTACTATCGAAAAACCAGAAGCTAGTCTTTATCGTTATGATACTGATGGCTCATTACATGTGATGGAAACAGGATTAACTATCTCTAATGGTTTGGGTTGGAGTCCTGATGAAAAGATATTTTATTTAACTGATTCTCCTCAACAAAAAATATATGCTTATGACTTTAATTCAGTAACAGGCAATATTAGTAATCGCCGAATTTTTGTTGATTTAACTCAGGAACCTTTCTATCCAGATGGTTTAACTATAGATAGCCAAGGAAATATTTGGTCAGCGATGTGGAATGGATGGTGTGTGATTTGTTTCAATCCCCAAGGTGAAGAAAGATTGCGGATAAAGCTACCCGTTCCACTCGTTACAAGTTGTACCTTTGGCAGTGAAAATTTGCAAACACTTTATATTACCACTGCTTCAGTTGGACTCAGCCAAGCCGAGATTGATAAAAGTTTCTACTCTGGTGATTTATTTGCTGTTGAAACTGATGTTACTGGATTACCAAGCTATAGTTTTTAGGAATTTTGTATTGAGCTAAGAGTTAATTTAGCCAGTGTAGAAATGAATCAAAACTCATGTTTTGAGTTTGACACTGCAATTGTGGAGTTTTAAAGGTCTTGCAAGTCAAAAAGAGTAATTAAATTTAGTCTTTACGCCAAATCTTTGTGCAGGTAATTGTCCTTTGATTTCCCATCAATGAGCGCTCATTGCTAACAACTGCTAATAATTAGGTGAGGATTACACAAACTGAAACGAAACATTTGCAGTCAAAGGTTCTGGTAATGGTTTTCCTTGTGCTTGGTAATCTTCAATCAAAAGCTCTAGCACTTCTTCACCATTTTTGAGAGCATCAGCGTAGGTGTTTCCATGAGTGTGTGCGTAGGGGCCAAACTCAGGTAAGCTAACAATGTACTTTTGATCTTCATTTGACCACTGAATTAGAATACTATATTGTGGTTTCATTCTTCTCCTTTGCCGTCTTCTTGCTCAAGGTATTTTACTTCTATGAGCGCATTTTTCACATCTTTTTCCTGGTAACGGTCTGCATCTGCTCCATCTTTACCAGACAAAGTGAGGCTGTAAATTAGCAAAGGATGGCTCCATACTGTATGACTGCCTTTGCCACTTCGATAAGTAAATCCAGCTTTTAGGAGCATTGCTTTCAGTTCCCGAATTTTTTTAGGCACTGGAAGAAATTGATGAGTTAGCTACAAATATTTTGTGATTATTACATGGAGAAATTTTACACTTCAACTTACAAAACATTAGATGTTTTCAAGCAGCAGTGCTAGCTTTTTGGGGTAAAAGATAAATAGCGCCAGAGATTAAAGTTAAAGCAACAGAAATCCAAAAAGCAATTAAAGATGGAATTTGCCAAACTTCAGGTAATGGTGCAATTAAAAGTGCGATCGCCACTATTTGACTAACTGTTTTGAGTTTACCCCAAATGTTCGCCCCGGTAATTGTCGTTTGATTTACCCGCCAACCAGCGATCGCTAATTCCCGCGCTAAAATCAAAAATACTCCCCAAGCTGGCACTTTTCCCAGTTCAATCAACACCATTAATGGTGCAAGTACCAAAAATTTATCAACTAAGGGGTCAAGAAATTTACCTAAATCGCTAATTTGGTTAAGTTTTCTTGCTAAATAGCCATCCAACCAATCTGTCAACGCCGCCACTAAAAAAATCGCCAAACATAACCACCTAGCCTCAGAGGTAGGGTTGTACAAACCATATAGCAAAAATGGTACACCGAGCAAACGAGAAAAAGTAATCCAGTTAGGTAAAGTCATGATTTGGGTTGAGGAATTATCTTTGAAGAAGAATACAGAATACAGAATTCAGAATTCAGAATCAATCAGTCACCACTCGTACAGAATTTATTCTGAATTCTGACGACTGACTCCTGAATTCTGTTTTCATAACTTTAACCAACCAAATAATTGCCCTAATGTCAAATGTAAATCCCTGACTAAATCGGGTACTGGCAATATATCTTCTTCGTTTTCTAAATATATTGGTTGTTGCTGGGGTGGATACACTAAAACACTATATTCCTCTGGGTCAATTAACCAACCTAAGCGAGAACCATGATTTAAACAATGTAAAATGTTTTTGGTAACTTTGGTGGTACTTTGTTCAGGTGAGAGAATTTCAATTGTCCAATCTGGATATGTATTAAATACATTGCCAATATTGCCTTTTTCATCTATAGGAATTCTTTCCCAAGCGAATACTGCAACATCTGGGACAGTGGAACATCCACCAAAGGTACAGCGTAATTCTGGAAAAGCTAGGGCGATTTTTGTGGGTTCTGTTACATGATTAACCGCGTTAGCCAATTGCAACTGTAGTCTGCTATGTTTTCCTTGAGGCATAGGTTTTTGAATGATTTCACCATCAACATATTCACTGGCTGGTTTGGTTTCTGGTAATTGTAAAAATTCCTCTAAAGATATACTGCAAGTTGGTGTTTTAATCATAATATTTTCCTGTTCTTATTTAAACGTTAGTTTAGCTTAAATCAAATGATTTGACAGTGCTTAGTTAGTTGTTAATTGTCGGGTTTTCCTAAAAATTGACACTAATATTTAATTATTGAAAAAATTTGTAGCTAACAGAGTTTCAGCATATTTTTTTGTAAAAATGGCGTCGGTATCATTTGCATGGCATGATTTGTATTTTGAGATCATCTAAACAATACTATGACTGACAAGATAGAATTTCGCGTCGAACGCGATTCAATGGGCGATCGCCAAATAGCTAGTAATGTTTATTACGGCATTCAAACACTACGAGCAATAGAAAATTTCCCTATCAGTGGCATTAAGCCTTTACCTACTTACGTAGATGCTTGTTTGCTAATTAAAAAAGCTACAGCAATTGTGAATGGTGAACTCGGTTGCATTCCCCAAGATATTAGTCAGGCTATTGTGCAAGCAACTGATGAAATTTTAGCTGGGAAGTTGCGCGATCAATTTGTTGTGGATGTTTATCAAGCCGGTGCGGGAACTTCCCACCACATGAATGTCAATGAAGTTTTAGCAAATCGCGCCTTAGAAATTCTTGGCGACGAAAAGGGCAATTATAAACGGATTAGTCCTAACGATCACGTTAACTATGGACAGTCTACCAATGATGTAATTCCCACAGCAATTAGAATTGGTGGATTATTGGCACTTACTCACACATTACACCCAGCTTTAGAAGAAGCGATCGCCACCTTAGAAAACAAAGCTGGAGAATTTCAAGATATCGTCAAATCCGGCAGAACTCATTTACAAGACGCTGTACCTGTACGCTTGGGTGAAAATTTTCGGGCTTGGGCACAAATCCTCACAGAACATCAAAACCGAATTTACACCGCCTCCGGAGATTTGATGGTGCTGGGTTTGGGAGGTAGTGCAGCCGGAACCGGGTTAAATACTCATCCTTTGTATCGCGCCCGTGTCGTGGAAGTTCTCTCAGAGTTAATTGATACTCCCTTAGAACCTGCACCCCACTTAATGGCTGCCATGCAAAGTATGGCACCATTTGTCAACGTTTCCGGCGCTTTGCGGAACTTAGCCCAGGATTTAGCGAAAATCTCTCATGACTTGCGGTTGATGGATTCAGGGCCAAAAACTGGTTTCAAAGAAATTCAACTGCCCCCAGTGCAACCAGGTTCCTCAATTATGCCAGGAAAATACAACCCAGTGATGGCGGAGATGACATCAATGGTATGTTTTCAGGTGATGGGTTACGACAATGCGATCGCTATTGCCGCCCAAGCCGGACAATTAGAATTAAACGTCATGATGCCGTTGATTGCCTATAACCTAATTCACAGCATCGAAATTTTGGGTAATACCATCGCCGCCCTCACCAAACGTTGCATCGAGGGAATTACAGCCAACAAAGAACGTTGTTTAGCATACGCTGAAGGCAGTTTAGCTTTGGTAACTGCACTCAACACTCACATTGGTTATTTGAACGCCGCAGCTGTGGCCAAAGAATCTTTAGAAACTGGTAAATCCCTACGGCAAATCGTCTTAGAACGGGGATTAATGAATGAAGCAGACTTAGCCACAGTATTAAATCTAGAACAAATGAGTGCTATCTTACCTCTGAGTCGAGAATAAAAACAACGATTCTGAATAATATCAAAATCTTTGTAGAGACGTAGCACTGCTACGTCTCTACATTTGGATAGACTTCTTGGAGAAGTAGGGGAAAGGGTAAGGGGGAAGGG
>NZ_JACKZU010000116.1:0-21310 GCF_014222165.1 Nostoc sp. 2RC | reverse complement strand
ATGTATGATATATGATATCTATTTGTAGTATATTATTTTTTTAGAGAAAAATATAACAATTATCAAAGCATGTTTGAAAAGTCATTTTATTGATAAGTAGCTCAACCTAAAAAAACGTCATACGTAATGTAAATAAATGTAGTGGCGTGGCAAGACTAAAATGTTGTAATAGATTTTATTGTGGGATGGGTGTCCTCACCGTTGGTGTCAAGTTAACGTAAAACCCTTGTAATGACGTTAGAGCAAACTTACTCAATTACTAACTAATCCCCAGTCATCCCACCCCCAATATGGTTCGGTTAAAGGGAAAAGGGTAAAGGGGAAAGGTTTCAAATACATCCAAATCCCCTTACCCCGGTTGGTGAGCTTGCCTGTCCTGAGCTTTGTCGAAGGGTCGAACCATTAACCTTTTCCCAGACCACAAGGTAAGTTCATACTGCTTATCCGAACCGTATTGATCCCACCCCGGCTTTGCTAGCGCAAAACCTCCCCTCCCCCCAAGCGGGGAGCAGGGTGGTTTCATACAAAGAAAGAAAAAACTTTGTGCAGTTGGTTAGATAGGGCACGTTGTGTTTGAGGAATAGTTCGCAAACCAAGTTTGCGGGCGATCGTAATGAAAAAGTTGTGTAAGATAGACCAATTGACAGGAGCATTGCCACCACGATGTGGTGGAAAGCCTTAATTCCTTACTTTTTCCTACCTGCATTTCTCCTCCTACACACCCTGGAGCATCCAGAAGTTCCACACTGGTATTTCTGCTGTCCCCTATCTGATAAGCATTTTACTTACTTATCTATGGCTTTTTTAAATACCAACCCTTGAAAGATGCTCCATGCCCCATACGACTATCCACTGTTGCTATGGAAATGACCCAACAATGTTACTTTTCCCCCACAATTGGGATTAATAAAGTCATATTTTCTTGTCTAGTCCAAAACTATGCAATATCCTCTGGAACTCACCTTTAAATTGTGGGCATTGGCACCACAAATATCTGTTGTTGATGCTCAAAATAATTTGATTTTCTATGTTAAACAGAAACTCTTCAAGCTCAAGGAAGCAATTACAATCTTTGCGGATGGAGAGCAAACTCGTCCCTTATACTACATCAAAGCAGACCGGATTATTGACTTCTCCGCACGGTATGACTTTACCGATAGTAATGGTAGTTACATTGGTTCAGTAAAACGACGGGGATTAAAATCTATTTGGCGTGCGCGTTATGACATTTTTGATGGCGAAACCACTACTTTGAACATCCAGGAGAAAAACCCGTGGGTGAAAGTTGCTGATGCCCTGTTTGCAGAAATTCCAATTCTGGGTTTGTTCACTGGTTATGTTTTTAATCCAGTGTACTTGGTGAGCCGAGATGATGGCACAATTGTGATGCGTTTGGAGAAAATCCCCACTTTCCTCTCTAGAAAATTTATCATCAAAGCTGTGGATCAACTCAGCGATCGCCAAGAACAGCAAATTTTATTAAGTTTGTTAATGATGCTACTGCTAGAACGAAACCGTGGTTAGTCACACTCAAAGTTGAAGCATAAAGTATGAAGTATGAACTACAAGACACCAAGTTTTGGGGAACTCTAAAAAATAAACCTCTTGCAATCAATTGCTTTTTGCACCTTTGTGGTCAAAGGTAAAAGGTTAATGGTTCGACAAGCTCACCAACCGGGGAAAGGGAAAATACCAAACATGCACCCCCTTTTCCCGACTTCTGCAAGAAGTCTAATAAACAACAATGGTAGTTTGCTGGTGACTGTGAATTGTTAACAGTGAACAGTTAACTCATTCTTCATACTTTAAACTTCAAACACCTTGGGTTTAACCAATTAATTTCTGCCAACTAGCAGGCCCAACAATTCCATCGGCTTCCAAACCGTTTTGCCTTTGAAAGTTCTTAATTGCAGCTTCTGTTTGTGGCCCGTAAACACCATCAACTTCAACACTTACACGGTATTGTAAGTATCTGACAACTGCACCTCCAGCGTGGTTTACCCGAATGATTCGTTTTGCCAAAATTACATTTATGGCATTCCAGGTATTTGTATCGGCAATTCCAATAGGCTGCACTCCGATAATAGTCTGAAATTTTTCTGTGGCAGATTTGGTGTTAGCGCCGTTGATGCCATCTTCCACTAAGGTTTTACCATTTTTATCAGTTACTTTCAGTCGATTTAAGTTTTGTTGCAGTCTCTTAATAGTAGTATCTATATTGTCTTCTTCGTCTGGTACTGGGGTAACTGGGCTTGTTGGCAGTGTACCAGTTAAACCTTTGACGATGGAATTAGCCATTGCTTCTGGATTAAAAAGATTCATATCTTTTGCCGAATCAATAAAGCAACACTCTATAAGAATGGCAGGCATATTTGTATTTTTGAGAACATACAAATGGGAACCACTTTTAACACCGCGATTAAAAAATCCCAATTTGACGATTTCATCTAATACAGGTTTAGCAATTTTTCTTCCGGCGTCACTGGTTGCATATACTTCTGTGCCATTAGCTTGTCCGTTAAAGGCATTAAAATGAATCGAGACATAAGTATCGACTCTACTGGCGTTGGCTGTGGCACATCTTTTTGAAAGTGATTCGGTGACTGTGTTAGCACTACTTGGTTTACATACTACAACGTCATGTCCTAAAGCTCTCAACTTGGTTATAACTCTATTGCCGACATCTAAAGTTAAATTATCCTCAACTTTGATTCCTCTAGCTCCCGTGTCTGGTGGACAATTATGGCCGCTATCAATTCCAAATTTCATGATTCCATCCTCAATTGACTTCTGTTTACACTAGTCCAAAACTTTTAAAATTATAAATAAAAAATTTTGTTAATACTTGTTTTTCAAGTTTTTTTTTGAAAAATATTGCATTATTTTAAGCATTAGTAACCTGACATAAAAATAAATTTATATGCCAAAGGTAATCAAAGATTTTTAGGTTAAATCCAGTGATTCGAGAAAGAAAAATTGCTAGAAAAAACACAACCCTCATAATTTATCAAAATCGAGAATCACCTAGTAATTCTTGCAATAAATTGAAATGCAGCAATTACCCCCATTATTCAGATAATAACGCTTGTTAAAAGTAGAAAGCTATGACAAATGTACTTATAGGAATCTGGTTTGATTGAAAGAACTACTCATAGAGACACAGAACACCGAACAGGTAAAAAGACCCAAAAATGTTAGGTGGGGTTGGGTAAAGGTTAAAGGGAAAAGGGTAAGGGATTTAAAACCTTTCCCCTTTCCCCTTTCCCCCGCTAAGTTGCCTTGGCGTACTACTAGCTTCACACAAATCAAATATGAGTCCTATCGTTGAATCATCCTTGAGTAGTATTTGAAAATTTTCCAATAGCATTTCTCCCATCTCCCCAGAGTTAGAATTACCTTTGACAACGCAGATTAGTATAACAATCAGCTTGGAAGCGCGTTTAAAATTTAAGTGAAGAAAAATTTCCTTATGGGCATGAAACGCATCGTCTTGGTTGCTGGGTTTGAATCATTTAACGCCGACTTATACAGAAAAGCGGCTTTTTTGGCTAACTCCGGCTGTCCCCAGTTGGATATTCGGGTATTTAGCGATCGCGATCTTACAAGCAAGCGCCAGGAAGTACAAGCAGCACTCGATGGCGCGGATGTGTTTTTTGGTAGCTTACTATTTGATTATGACCAGGTTGTGTGGTTGCGCGATCGCATTGCCCAAATTCCCATCCGACTGGTGTTTGAGTCAGCCTTGGAATTAATGAGTTTAACCAAACTGGGGGATTTTGCCATTGGCGATAAACCCAAAGGAATGCCCAAACCAGTTAAATTCATCCTCGATAAATTTAGCAACGGAAGGGAAGAAGACAAACTCGCTGGTTACATCAGCTTCTTAAAAATTGGCCCCAAACTCCTGAAATACATACCAGTACAAAAAGTCCAAGACTTACGCAACTGGCTAATTATCTATGGTTACTGGAATGCCGGCGGTTCTGAAAACGTCGCTTCATTATTCTGGACACTGGCAGAAAAATACTTGGGTTTAAAAGTCGGCGACATTCCCCCGCCAGTGGAAACGCCGAATATGGGATTACTGCATCCCGACTATCCTGGGTTTTTTGCATCGCCCCGTGAATATTTGGAATGGTATCAAAAAGAAAGCATAGAAAAAATTTCCCACTCTCCAGTTATAGGCATTCTTCTTTACCGCAAACACGTTATTACAAAACAACCATACATTCCGCAATTAATTCGCCGTTTTGAAGCAGCCGGGTTAATTCCTTTGCCGATTTTTATTAACGGCGTGGAAGGACATGTGGCGGTACGAGATTGGATGACAACGGACTATGAAATTGGGCAACGAAAATTAGGTAATATCGAAACGCCCTCACTTTCAACTGAAGCAGTAAAGGTAGACGCGATAGTTTCCACCATTGGCTTTCCTCTGGTGGGTGGCCCTGCTGGTTCAATGGAAGCGGGCCGTCAGGTAGATGTAGCAAAGCGCATCCTCACTGCCAAGAATGTACCTTATATTGTTGCAGCACCACTATTAATTCAAGATATATACTCCTGGACGCGTCAAGGAATCGGCGGCTTGCAAAGTGTCGTCTTGTATGCTTTACCAGAATTGGATGGCGCAATTGATACCGTTCCCCTTGGCGGTTTAGTGGGCGAAAACATTTATTTAGTTCCCGAACGGGTGCAGCGATTAATTGGTAGGGTGAAAAGCTGGGTGGCTTTGCGGCAAAAACCTGCATCGGAACGAAAAATAGCCATCATTTTATATGGCTTTCCTCCAGGTTACGGGGCTGTGGGTACAGCTGCATTATTAAATGTCCCCCGTAGCCTTTTGAAGTTTCTTGCTGCACTCAAAGACCAAGGTTACACCATTGGAGATTTACCAGAAGATGGCGAAGAATTAATTCGCTTGGTAAAACAAGCAGATGAATCTCTAAATGACCCAAATAATATCCCCGCGTCCCCCCATCCACGTGTCCCCGCGTCCGTCAACGTCCGCACATTAGAAAAATGGCTGGGATATCTGCGAACATCTCGCATTAAAAAACAATGGAAATCTCTCACGGGAACTGGTATTAAAACCTATGGTGATGAATTCCAAATTAATGGTGTGCAATTAGGAAATGTGTGGATAGGCGTACAACCACCATTGGGAATTCAAGGCGACCCCATGCGGTTAATGTTTGAACGGGATTTAACCCCCCATCCCCAATATGCTGCTTACTATAAATGGCTGCAAAATGAGTTTCAAGCTGATGCCATAGTTCATTTTGGAATGCATGGCACTGTGGAATGGTTGCCTGGTTCTCCTTTGGGAAATACTGGCTATTCTTGGTCGGATATTTTGTTAGGAAATTTGCCGAATCTATATATCTATGCTGCCAATAATCCTTCGGAGTCGATTTTGGCAAAACGTCGCGGCTATGGTGTGTTAATTTCCCATAATGTACCACCTTATGGACGTGCAGGTTTGTATAAGGAATTAATGGCATTGCGAGATTTAATCTCGGAATATCGAGAAGATACCCAAAAAAATTATGCTCTCAAGTCGGTGATTTGTAAGAAAATTGTGGACACTGGTTTAGATACAGATTGCCCCTTTGGAGATGCGAAAAAGTTGGGGATTGCCTTGAGTCCGGAAAATATTCGCATGTTTAGCAATCATGCTTTTGAAGATTATTTGGTGGAGTTGTATGAATATTTGCAAGTTTTAGAAAATCGGTTGTTTTCTTCGGGGTTACATACTTTGGGGGAAAAACCGAGTGAGGAGAAATTGGCTTCGTATTTGGAGGCTTATTTTGGGGAGGAGGAAGGAAGAAACGAACCACAGAGAAGCAGAGAACACCGAGAAGAGGAGGAGAGATTAATCAGGGATTTGTTAATGCAATCTACGGATGAATTAACGAATTTGTTAAGGGGATTGAATGGAGAATATATTCCGCCTGCACCTGGTGGTGATTTGTTGCGGGATGGGGTTGGTGTGTTACCAACTGGGAGGAATATTCATGCTTTAGATCCTTACAGAATGCCTTCGCCTGGGGCTTATGAAAGGGGAAGGGAAATTGCGAAAAAGATTATTGCCCAGCATTTGGCAGAATATGGCAAATATCCGGAAACTGTGGCGGTGATGTTATGGGGATTAGATGCGATTAAAACCAAGGGTGAATCATTGGGAATTCTGTTGGAATTGGTGGGGGCTACACCTGTAAAGGAAGGAACTGGGCGAATTGTTCGTTATGAATTAAAACCTTTGGCGGAAGTTGGACATCCCCGCATTGATGTGTTGGGAAATTTATCGGGAATTTTCCGCGATAGTTTTGTGAATATTATTGAATTGTTGGATGATTTATTTCAACGGGCGGCTGATGTTGATGAATCGGAAGAAGAAAATTTTATTAGAAAACATGCTTTAGTTTTGCAGGCGCAAGGTGTAGATAATGCGTCAGCGAGATTGTTTTCTAATCCGGCGGGTGATTTTGGTTCTTTGGTGAACGATAAAGTAGTTGATGGTAATTGGGAATCTGGTGAAGAATTGGGAAATACTTGGCAAAGTCGGAATGTTTTTAGCTATGGTAGAAACGATAAAGGTCAAGCGAGACCGGAAGTTTTGAATGCATTGTTAAAAACAAGCGATCGCATCGTTCAAGAAATCGATTCGGTAGAATATGGTTTAACTGATATTCAAGAATATTACGCTAATACCGGCGGTTTGAAAAAGGCAGCAGAAAAACAACGCAATCAAAAAGTCACAACCAGTTTTGTAGAAAGTTTCTCCAAAGATACTACCCCCCGCAATTTAGACGATTTACTCAGAATTGAATATCGCAGTAAATTAGTAAATCCCAAATGGGCCGAAGCAATGGCTAATCAAGGTTCGGGTGGTGCATTTGAAATTTCTCAACGCATGACGGCGTTAATTGGTTGGGGTGGTACTGCCGATTTTACCGATAATTGGGTTTATGACCAAGCGGCTGATACTTATGCCTTAGATGCAGAAATGGCCGAGAAATTACGCCAAGCAAATCCCGAAGCTTTCCGCAATATTGTAGGCAGAATGTTAGAAGCACACGGCCGTGGTTTTTGGCAAGCTGATAATGAAAAATTAAATAAGTTGCGCCAATTATATGAATTAACAGATGAAGAATTAGAAGGGGTGGTAGTTTAATTCAGTATCAAGAATATAGGATTCGTATTTGATTTTTGAAAAAAACTCAGTACACTTTGATTTCTTCTTGCCTATTCCCTGTTCCCTGTTCCCTCCCTATGCAAATAATTTCATGAATCAAAGCGGATTCCTATAGTAGAAGTTAGCGATCGCCATAGGATTTATACCATTGGGTATATGTACGCCAGGTACAGTAGCGATTAACTTAAGCATAGGAAAATGCGCGGATTGGCCGGGTTGAAGTTGAAGGGAATCAATAAAAGCCCTTTGACTGATTTCTCATTTGTATTTGTGTACACCTTGGCTATTTGTGTTTTTGAGTCTTGAGAGTTTTAACAACTTCACTAAAGTGTTCTGCTGCCATGTTTGGCAAAAACCTCTAGTAGAAATTAATTTGTATTAGGAAGTGGGCGATGCACATTGGATTTCTCAACCCTCAAGGCAATTTTGATTCTGGTAATAGTCACATAACCAAACACCCAGATTTTGGTGGTCAGCTGATCTACGTTAAGCAAGTGGCTATAGCCATAGCTCAGCAGGGACACAAAGTTGATATTATCACCCGTCAAATTATTGACCCGGAGTGGCCAGAATTTGCTGAAGTAATTGACACCTATCCAGGGGTAGATAATGTCCGGATTATCCGATTAGCAGCCGGGCCAAAAGAATTTTTACCTAAAGAGTTATTGTGGCCTCATCTGGTTAAAGATTGGGTAACCAACATCTTGCAATTCTATCAACAAGAGGGCGGCTTACCCGATGCCATGACTGCCCACTACGGTGATGGAGGACTGTGTGGTGTTTTGATTGAGGAAAAGGCAGACATACCTTTTACCTTTACCGCTCATTCTCTCGGCGCTCAAAAAATGGACAAACTAGAGGTCACTCCGGAGAATATTACAGAAATCAACGAACAATTCCACTTCAAATATCGCATTTTAGCCGAACGCTTGAGTATGAATCGCTCGGCTATTAATATCACTAGCACGCGACTGGAACGTTTTGAACAGTATTCTCATCCAGTTTATAGTGGTGCAGTGGATGTAGACAACGACGATCGCTTTGCAGTGATTCCACCAGGAGCAGATTTTTCGATTTTCGGTGCCAAGGCGCGTTCCGAAAACGAGGAGGCTACCCAGGAATTCATTCAGGAGCGATTAGCGCGAGATATTGCCCAGTCACGTCAAGATTTGCCAGCCATCATCGCATCTAGTCGATTAGAACTGAAAAAAAATATATTAGGTCTGGTGCAAGCCTTCGCCATGAGTCCCACACTCCAGGAACGAGCTAACTTAATGTTACTCACAGGGGGACTGGACGATCCTTTACGAGAGGCGGCTGGCGACGACATAACCGAGGAAGTATTAGCCCCCATTCGAGAGGTAGTCAAAGAAAATGACTTGTGGGGAAAAATCACTGCATTTGGCTTGCCAAATCAATCTCAAGAATCACTAGCAGCAGCATATCGATTTATGGTTAAACGCCGTTCGGTATTTGCCCTGACTGCACTCTACGAACCCTTTGGACTTGCTCCCTTAGAAGCAGCAGTAGCAGGTTTACCGGTGGTAGCAACCAAAAATGGCGGCCCTAGCGAAAGCTTGCGACACAGAAATAAGGAATATGGCGTACTCGTTGACCCAGAAGATCCTGCTGATATTGCGCGGGGCTTGGAGCGGTTGTTATGTGATGTCAACGAGTGGGAGTATTTTGCCCAAGCTGGTCAGCAACGAGTGTTAAAGACATACACCTGGGAATGTACTGCTGAAAACTACCTGAATTTGCTTGAACAAATTGTGTCTTCAGCAAAAACCCGCCCCCGCGCTGAATTCCTTCCCATCCATTCCTACTTCCGTAATCCACAATCCCACACTGATGTTTCTTTGGCAGAATTGAGTGACCTTTACTTTGCATCTAACCAAACATTACTAAGTACACCTAGTGGTTCATCGCATTAGTTACGAGGGGTCAACTCATTCTTAATTTTTCTTCCTTTGCGCTCTTTGCGTCCTTTGTGGTTCGTTTTTTTACCCTCAAAATTAATGGGACAGACCATTAGTAGTCTATGTCATTAATTTTGTAGAAAAAAATGTTCGTAGTCAGGACTTTAGTCCTTGATTTTTAAACACTAAAGTGCTTACTACGAACCTTTTAGAATTCAGGACTTATACCATTTCACTTTATTTGTGATATGAATACGAGCGTAAGGGCGTAGGCTCTGCCTTCCCGCAGGGTACGGCTCTATGAACTGGGTGGAACTGGTTTTATCATAGGCGATTATCGGAGTTCTCAAGCCTTATGAAAACATCCCCCATATCCCATTGGCATCAAGAAAACCTTGCTACACTCATTCAAGCTACTGGCTATATCCGTCAATATCTAGAAAATAAGCTGGAAAATAAAGCGCCACAGCCCCTAACCACCGAAACAATATTACCTACATCGGCCTTAGCAAATTTATGTCGCCTGTTCTACCTCACGGAATTTGAACGGGATATCCTGCTTCTATGCACTGCTTTAGAAATTGACCCCACCCTCGGCCAACTATGTGCCAAACTCCAGGGAAATCCACAACTAAATTATCCTACCCTTGCCTTAGCTTTAACCACTTTTCCCCAAGCTAGTTTGTCTGTGGTTTCTGGGCAAAATCCCTTACAATCCTGGAAATTAATTGAAATTGGTACGGGCTTTACCCTCACCCAAGCCCCCCTCCGCATCAATCCACGAATTCTCAGTTATCTTGTGGGAGAAGCAGCTTTTGACGAGCAATTAATCGGTTTTGTTCATCCCCTTCCCCTCCACCTTCAGCAAATACCCTTAGCTCCCTCCCAGGAAAAGATTGTAGAACAATTAGTTGCTATTTGGTCTGAGCTTTCCTCCTCTTCTTTGGCGTTGCAATTGTGTGGTGGGGAAATAACTGCTAAATATGCCATTGCCAAAGCTGTATCGATTCGCCTTGGCTATAATTTGCATGTTATGTCTGCGGTGGTGCTTAGCCAATCGCCCAACGAAATTTACCAAATTAAACAACGTTGGGAAAGGGAAGCGTTATTAAATAATAGTCTGCTGTTACTTGAGTGCGATGATATTTTCCCCAACGAACCAAAACCTGCTTTCCCTGTTTCTCAGTTTGTGGAACATCTGCAAACACCTGTGATTATTTCCAGTGGACAACGACTGCACGCTAAACAAAATCATCTGATTACCTTTGATGTACCCCAACTCAGCTATCAAGAACAAGCAGGAATTTGGGCAACCCATCTTGGTACAGCAGCCAAACAATTTAATGGAGAAATTACTAAGTTAGTATCCCAATTTAACCTCAGTAACGCCACCATTCAAGCAGCTTGTTTGCAATTCCAACTTCAAAAAGCACCTGAAACTTTTGATACTAACTTACTGTGGGATTTTTGCCGCCATCAAGCCCGCCCTCACATCGATGGTTTAGCCCAACGCATAGATACATCCGCCACTTGGGATGACTTAGTGTTACCAGAACAACAACGCCAGGTACTTGCAGATATGGCTACTCAACTGCGACAACGAGCGAAAGTTTACCAAGAATGGGGTTTTGCTGGCAAAGGTAGCCGTGGTTTAGGGATTAGCGCCCTCTTCCACGGGGAAAGCGGAACTGGTAAAACGATGGCAGCAGAGGTATTAGCAAATCAATTTCGTCTCGATCTTTACCGCATCGATCTTAGTGCCGTAGTCAGTAAATATATAGGTGAAACAGAAAAGAATTTAGAGCGTATATTCACAGCAGCGGAAACCGGAGGAGTAATCTTGCTATTTGATGAAGCAGATGCTTTATTTGGCAAACGTACAGAAGTTCAAGATAGCCGCGATCGCCATGCCAATGTAGAAGTATCTTATTTACTCCAACGTATGGAAGCATATCAAGGTTTGGCGATTTTGACCACAAATTTAAAAAATGCTTTAGATTCTGCTTTTCTACGCCGTATCCGCTTTCTAGTTGCCTTTCCCTTCCCAGAAGCCTCCTCACGTAGTGAAATTTGGCAGCGCATTTTCCCCCCTCAAACACCCACCCAAGGTTTAGACTACGAAAAATTAGCACAACTCAAGGTTGCTGGCGGTAATATCCGCAATATTGCCATGAATGCCGCTTTTACAGCAGCCGACACCGATGAACCAGTGATGATGAAACACATCCTACAAGCCGCACAACGGGAGTATCTCAAATTGAAAAGATTATTAAATGATGAGGAAACCAAAGGATGGATTTAGTACGAATAAAACACTCGTTAACCGATTAGATTGTTGACCGTTGACTGTTGACAGTTAACAACCACGCTAGTGTAGTTAGGGGCTTGCGCTTATCAGAACCTCTACCCCTTCTTTTATATTGGAAATTGAAAAATCAAAAAAAGATTATAAATTTGTGTCTCTAAACAACTTGTTCCAAGAAGTTAGGACAGTGGAAGCTGTTGATAATGCGGCTTACTACTTTCCCCTGATGAGTGGACGCTATGAAGTTAAGCCAGGGATGATGCCCTTTGGTTGCTGTTTAGGTAACACTCAGGTTGATGAGCAGGTATTTCAAATTGATGATAATTTTAGCGACTACCGTCAAGCTAAGCTTTTAGCTCGTGAGGAAAGATTGAGTAAGTATTACCAAACTTGCAATTATTCTCAAGCTGTGGCTAGTGCGATCGCTCGTTTAATAATTAATCGTCTCACCCAAGAACATCCAAGTTATTTTGAGTGCGAAAAGTTAATAAATAACACCCTCAAATTTCATAGCCGACTCACCAAAGAAACACTTTATTTCGATGCACAGCTACAGTTACAAAAAGTTGAAGGTAGCCAAGTTGTGCCAGCTTACGCTTCTACTCTTGATGCTTTAGCAGCACAGGTGCAGGAAGATTTAGGAATTATTTGTCGTTTAGCTGATGGTAACAACTTCTTGAGTGCAGTCCATCTGTGCTATCCCAACCACTGGTCAGCCGAAAAAAAAATTGGTCAGGATTTTGCCAAAATACATGCACCGGTGGCGGGTATGGAAAAAATAAATCGCCGAGGGAAAGCGATCGCTAATACAATGATTACCCACAAACCTATGGTGCGTTTTGCTTGGGGTTTGAGTACCGATACCCGCCTCAACCACCATCCCGAACCACCGCCTAATGTGTCAGTTAGCCAATGGCAAGGTAGAAACTTTGATTTGCAAAATCCCAGGCTTTATCTGCGAATTGAGCGACAGGTAATTTGGGGAATACCAGAATATGAAGCAGCGCTGTTTACTATTCGTACTTACTTTAGAGATTGTGCTGTAGTTAAAAAAGATTCAATATTAAATTCTAAACTTTATGCTGCAATTGAGTCTATGACACCAGAATCATTAATTTATAAAGGCTTGGTAGAAAGTAAAGTTAGTATTTTGCGCTGGTTAGAGGATATTTAATATATATGAAAAATGCCCAAAACATATTCTGGGTAAGGATTATGAGCCGTGCCGTCCTATGGCTTGTAATCAATTCGGGTCTAATATATAATTTTTCTAACCAAAATAGCTGTAAAAAGTATTATTTAAAATGAACAAAATAAATGTAGAAAATTTTATCACAAAAGAAAATTTGGTAGAACTAGACGACAAAACCGCTGCTATGGTCTACGGAGGCAGTAGTTATTCTTTTGATGAATCTTTAGCTCGTTTAAACAATGCATTTAATGAAGCTATTTCTAGAGGTATACAACTTGAAGTTTTAAAGATTCAGAAAGGTCAGGAATTCAAGGCTGCTAATACATCTATTGACCAGAAATAAAAAACGGGAGCATCCCAATGGAAGCAAATTTACCCAATTAGAGAATAATCATTGCAAATGGAGCGTTTAGTATAAAAAAGCAAATTACAGCAGGAAACAGGGAACTCTTAACGAGGAACAGGTTGAAAGTCTCCTGGTATATGGCTTTGTTTTGAACATTTGTACCTCATTTCCCTGAAATCTGCTGTATCAGCTATTTTTCGGTCGTCGCAGTTGTTTATAATTAATGGGGCCGAGAATTTGGTTGAGGTTACGCAACTGCTCAGCTGTACCCATACCAATTAGTCGGTCTCCCGGCATTAACACTGTATCGCCAGTGGGGCCGCCGATTAAAGTACCATCAAGGCGGCGAATTGCCAGCACTAATGCCCCAGTTTGCGATCGCAATCTCGCTTTTTGTAAAGTTTGACCCACGAAAGGACAAAAGGCGGGGTCGAGTAAAAATTCTTCCATGTACAACTGGCGGTCTGCACCTGTCAAAATTCCATCTACAAAGTCCAAAACCTGAGGTCTCAGAGCCGCAGCCGCCATCCGCTTTCCACCAGTAATATATGGTGAAATTACTTCATCTGCACCACCACGTTGTAACTTTTGTAATGCTTCTTCCGTACTGGCGCGAGCGATCGCCCGAATTTCTGGATTAAGTGTTTTTGCTGATAAAACAGTATATAAATTTTCAGCATCAGAAGGCAGCGCCGCCACCAGACAAACTGCTCTTTGAATGCCCACCTTCAAAAGTGTATCATCTAACGTTGCATCACCTTGGTATACCGTATAACCCTCTGATTGCGCCCTTTGCACAGATTCCATCTCCGAATCAATGACTACAAAGGGTACACCTTCTGCTCGAAATTCCTTGGCAATTTGACGACCAGTCCGACTAAAGCCACAGATAATGTAGTGTTCTGACAGGGATTCCATTAACCGCCTCTGTTGTTGTAGTCGAATTCCTTGTTGAAAGTAGCCTTCAATAATTGCTTCTGTAAATCTGTTGACAATGTAACCGATATTGACTACACCCAACAAAATCAGGGCAATTGTAAACAACCGTCCTCGGCTACCCAATGGATGGGTTTCTCCATATCCCACGGTAGCTAAGGTGATGACCGTCATATAAGCTGCATCTTCCCATGACCAGCCCTCCACTAACGAGTACCACAAAGTGCCAATTATGAAAACACCACCAAGAGCGATCGCCCCGGCTATCAACTGCTTTTGGATACGTTGATATTTTTGCTCAAGAGTTGAGAATGACGTATAAATAATACTTTAGGCCTATATTTTTGAGTTTTGTACTAACTTTATAGTATTTATCCTCACGAGCAAAGAACATAAACAACACCTTGAAAGCCTGAAAATCTTCCTTCCCCTTTCCCCTTTCCCCTTTTCCCTTTCCCCTTTCCCCTTCCCCAAAACCAAAAGGGAAGTTCATACTACTTATCTAAGCCGTATTGAGCGATCGCTCATCACTCAACAATCAATTTTTTTTCATGACGCAGGTGCGTTAACATCAACATAGTGTCTAGCTATATTCTCGACCCAAAAGTAGACAAAGCCTACACAGTAAAAGTTTGCGTAAAATCCTACGTGCCCATTAAATTCAAAACCCTGGACGATTTACAAAACCATTAGGCTTTTGCACAATAAAAAGTAATTTTTTGAGATTTCTAGGAAACTAGTAAATAACTATATGATGAAAAACTTTCAGGAGGAGCGGTAGTGAGCTTACAAACTCTAGTTGAACAAACCACCATCCCCCCAGATTCAGGGTCAGTAACATCTAGTCCTTTTGATACAGATAGCTTTAACCAAGCTGTCATGTCTACCTATGGGCGCTTTCCCTTAGCCTTAGAACGGGGTGCTGGGTGTCGGGTTTGGGATACACAAGAACGCGAATATTTGGATTTTGTGGCGGGAATCGCCACTTGTACTTTAGGACATGCCCACCCAGTGATGGTAGAAGCGGTGACGCGCCAAATCCAAAAGCTGCACCATGTCTCTAATTTGTACTATATTCCCGAACAAGGTGAATTAGCACAATGGCTCGTTGAACATTCCTGTGCCGATCGCGTCTTTTTCTGCAACTCTGGAGCTGAAGCTAACGAAGCGGCCATTAAATTAGCCAGAAAATACGCCCACACGGTATTAGACATTAAAAAACCGATTATTTTAACTGCCAATGCCAGTTTCCACGGTCGGACTTTAGCAACAATTACCGCCACAGGGCAACCGAAGTATCAAAAATACTTCGATCCTTTAATGCCTGGGTTCCATTACATAAATTACAACGATATTAATTCTGTGGAACTGGCCATCAGCGAGTTGGATGAAGGCGATTATCGTGTAGCAGCGATTTTAATTGAGCCTTTGCAAGGAGAAGGCGGCGTGCGTCCAGGAGATGTTGCTTACTTCCAAAAATTACGGCAAATTTGCGACGAAACCGGAATTTTGCTGATTTTTGATGAAGTGCAAGTCGGTATGGGACGCAGTGGTAAGTTATGGGCTTACGAACATCTGGGCGTAGAACCAGATATTTTCACCAGTGCTAAAGGCTTAGGCGGTGGTATCCCCATCGGTGCAATGCTGAGCAAAAAATTCTGCGATGTTTTTCAACCAGGAGAACACGCTAGTACCTTTGGTGGCAATCCTTTTGTTTGTGGTGTAGCACTCAGTGTTTGCCAAACATTAGAGCGAGAAAATATCTTGCAGAATGTCCAAGACAGAGGCGAACAGCTACGAACTGGATTAAAAGCAATGGCGGCTAAATATCCCGATCGCATTAGCGAAGTGCGGGGTTGGGGTTTAATCAATGGTTTAGAGTTGCGAGGTGACATTGCACTCACCGCAGCCGATGTGGTCAACGCTGCTATCCAGGAGGGTTTATTGCTCGTACCGGCCGGGCCAAAAGTTGTCCGATTTGTGCCTCCGTTAATTGTCACAGAAGCGGAAGTCAATACTGCTTTGCAAGCTGTGGAGCGAGCAATAGCGATCGCTATCAAATAAGCAACCTGTAAAATTTTGATTGGTAGTTTCTGCTTGGATACAACACATCAATCAATAGACATATCCGAAAATCAATGTGGAGACGTAGCAATGCTATGTCTCTGCAAGGGTTTCGGGTAACGCAGAATTAGTTTCAGCAAATATCTAAATATCAGTTTGAGTGCCCAACATCATAAATGCAAAAGGGAAAGCTCCATCGGCTTTCCCCTTGCTATTTGTACTTATTTTTTCAAAGAAAACTTGTACAATTATCAAGGCGGTTTTCACTAACAGGTGGTTATCAGATGTAATACCCATTTGAAAAGATTACAACCCAAATAGATACACAAGGCGATCGCCAATCTCAAATCCACAATTGCATCAGATTTGATAACTTTTACCTCATGACTGGAGACCAAAATCTTGGGAATAGAACTACGCAGTTTCGTGTTTCTCGACAGCCTGCAACCTCAACATGCAGCATATATGGGAACTGTAGCCCAAGGTTTCTTACCATTACCAGGAGATACATCACTGTGGATTGAAATCTCACCTGGTATCGAAATTAATAAAATAACAGACGTAGCCTTGAAAGCCGCTTCTGTGCGTCCGGGAGTCCAGGTAGTTGAACGCTTGTATGGGCTGTTGGAAGTTCATTCTGGCTCCCAAGGTGAAACGCGAGCCGCTGGCCAAGCCATTTTGGCAACACTGGGAGTCCGAAGAGAGGAATGTCTCAAACCGCGTGTTGTTTCCAGCCAAATTATTCGCAACATCGACGCTTACCAAACACAACTCATCAATCGCACGCGCCGAGGACAGCTGCTATTAGCAGGACAAACGCTATATGTATTAGAAGTAGAACCTGCCGCTTACGCCGCCTTGGCTGCCAATGAAGCAGAAAAATCCGCGTCAATTAACATCCTTGAAGTACAAGCCGTAGGTAGTTTTGGCAGGCTTTACTTGGGTGGAGAAGAACGAGATATTCTCGCAGGTGCAGCAGGAGCATTAACAGCCATTGAAAGCGTACCTGGTCGAAATCGTCAAAGTGGGCGTCAGGAATGAAGAGTGGTGAATGGGAAGTGGGGGCAATACTTGTCGGTTAAGGGGGAAAGGGAAAGGGGAAAAGGGAAAGAAAAAACCTTTACCCCTTACCCTTTAACCTTTTCCCCAAACCAAATTCCAGTTTAAAATCCTTAACCGAGCAGTATTGGAAGTGGGGGGACAAGGGAGACAAGAAAGACAAGGGAGACAAGAAAGACAAGGGGGACAAGGGGAACAAGGGGAACAAGAGGGACAAGGGGGACAAGAGAGACAAGGTAGATGAGAAGAATAACTCATAACTCATAACTCATAACTCCTAACTCCTAACTCTTAACTCCTAATTCCTAACTCAGCACTAATAATGGTAAAGGAGAGAAAATGGCAAATCGAGAGCATCTGAGTTTACTCAAAGCAGGTGCAGTTATATGGACTGAGTGGAGAAACCAAAATCCTGATATTCAACCAGACCTCAGCGCGGCGAACCTCCAAGGAGATAACCTCAGAGGTGCAAACCTCCAGGGGGTAAATTTGAGCAAAGCAGATTTACCCAATGCTTTACTTGTACGAGCAAACCTCAGCAATGCGGAATTCAGTGGCGCAAACCTCTACAAGGCTTTGCTGATTGAAGCTAATCTGAATTTTGCTAATTTTAGTGTTGCTAATTTGAGCGGTGCTACACTTTCACAGGCAGATTTGAGTAATGCTAATTTTATTGGCGCTGATTTGAGTGAGGCAAATCTCAGAGGTGCTATCATCGCTCATGCTAATTTGATTGGCACCGACTTAAAAAACGCTAATTTGAGAGATGCGGATTTAGATGCAGCAAAACTCATCCGGGCTAATCTTTGTTTTGCTAACCTCATTGAAGCTAACTTGATTGGGGCTGATTTGAGCGAGGCTAGTTTATACGAAGCGGAAATGTTAGGGGCTTATCTTTATAAAACCGATTTGTCTAAAGCTAATTTGACTAAAGCTCACCTGAGTGGCGCATATTTGTTATCTGCTAACTTGAATGAAGCAGACTTGAGCCAAGCAGATTTGAGTTGGGCTAATCTCAGACGTGCGAATTTGGCAGGGGCAAATCTGAGAAAAGCTAACCTCAGAGGAGCAGACTTAAGGGGAGCTAATCTGACTGGTGTCAATTTTCAAGAAGCAATTATGCCTGACTCTTCAAAGCACGATTAACGAACATTTGCTCTTTCCCCTTTTCCCCACTTCTCTTAGAAGTCTAATCTATTGCAACATTTAAGGCTTGCCACGCTACTACATTTATTGACATCTACGTATGACGTTTTTTGAGGTTGAGCTACTTATCATGTCCGGCTAATCACTTATGATTAAAATCTCTCAGCGTCCCCACGTCACTCAAATGATAAGTCTTTAAACGTACATGATATAAAATCTAATTTGTATTTCATCGCTAGTCAAAAATCTGGGATTGTTTAGTCGAAAATTTTGATTATATCGCTGATTTTCACTCTAGCATGATGAAATTTAGCATCAGCGACAACTATCTAAAGAGTGAAAATTTTAGTCCAAAGTACTGCCATTAGTTAGTTGTGTAAATTCGATAATAGCTCAAGAATATTACTTAATAGTGCTAAGACTGATTTTCCTTTCTTAAATATTAATAAATCTGATGATGCATTAAACTTGACCGCATTCACCCTTCTCGGCAATCATAAAGGCACGGCTTTAAAAGCCAATTAACGAGCGGCTAGAGTGCGATTCTAACCTGATGAAATCGCCCAACTGTAAACTGTCCTTATTATTGCAATATATTCAGATGACCACAGCATCTCATTTTATTCTTAGTGTTATCTGCGGTTATGGAAAATATAACAAAAAGTGAAAATTGAAAAGTAAAAAGCAAAAACTCATTTTCAATTCATTTCTACTGTTGAATTTTGCTTTTCAACTTTTGCATTTTACCTTTGGAATTTTGTTTTTTGCCCGGTTCCATCACTTTTTTTTCCTGGAGGATATTGTAATGTTTAATCTGTTTCGTTGGTCATCACTCAGAGTAGCTTTGCTAGTTTTGGGAATGACAACTGCTACAGTAGCTCCCATCGTAATTTCTACACCAGCTTTATCTCAAAATACTGTTCCCGATGCCACTCCATCTCCTAGTCCAGCAGCTACACCATCACCAACTTCAACAGTTAATTTATCAGATGTCACTTCAGATTACTGGGCACGTCCATTTATTCAAACTCTAGCTGACAATAATGTAATTAGTGGTTTCCCTGATGGCTCTTTTAGACCGAATCAATCTGTGACTCGTGCGGAATTTGCCGCCCTCATTCAAAAGGCTTTCGGTAATCAAAACCGAGTTCGCCAATTGAGTGCTGGTGGATTTAGTGATGTTCCTGCGGGCTACTGGGCGGCTGCGGCAATTCAAAATGCCTACGAAATTGGGTTTTTGTCTGGTTATCCTGGAAATGTATTTAGACCAAATCAACAAATACCTAAAGTAGAAGCGATCGTTTCTATCAGCAATGGTTTGGGCTTGTCTGCTAGCGATACAAGTGTTCTGAATACTTCCTATAGTGATGCTTCAGCTATCCCGAATTATGCGGTTAGTAGCGTAGCGGCAGCTACACAAGCTAATCTTGTTGTCAACTATCCAGATGTCAAACAACTCAATCCCCAACAAGCTTTAACTCGTGCAGAAGCAGCAGCACTTTTATATCAAGCTTTAGTTAGACAAGGACGCTTGCAACCCATTGCTAGCAATTTGCCAGCAGCTCAGTATGTTGTTGGTGGAGTTGGTAGTGGTACTCAAACAGGTAACGATATTGTTTCCCTGGCTGCATCCAGTAATTCTTTTAGCACACTGACTTCTTTATTAAAAACGGCCGGTTTAGCAGAAACTCTTCAACAACCAGGCCCTTATACAGTTTTTGCTCCCACTAACGATGCATTTGCCGCTTTACCTGCTTCTACCCTAGAACAATTGCAGCAACCACAGAACAGAGAAGCTTTAATTAAGATTTTGAGCTATCACGTAGTTCCTGGTGCGGTAACTTCTGGTCAACTTGCAAACGGCGAACTGAAAACCTTTGAAGAAAGACCGGTAAATATTCAAATCGATCGCGCTAACAATCAAGTGGCAGTCAATAATGCTAGAGTCATTCAAGCAGATGTCCCAGCTAGCAATGGTGTTATCCATGCAATCAACCAAGTCCTCATCCCGCCTGATATTAATCTTAGCCAGTTAAATCAGCCCCAGAATGGAGGCAATGCTAATGGTGGCACATCTGGTGTAGATGTAGGTAGAGCTACTCGCGGTGGTAGAAGCTATATCGGTGTTGCTGGTAACATTGGTTTGACTGGTGGTGATACAGCTTTGAGTGAAGGTAACTTTACAGTCATTAGTAAACTTGGTTTGACAAACTCCATATCAGTAAGACCATCAGTGCTGTTTGGCGACGATACAGTATTTTTAGTTCCTTTAACTTATGATTTCACTCCACGTGCAGCAGGTTCCGTGGGTCAACGAACTCTCAGTATAGCTCCTTACCTGGGTGCAGGCGTAGCCATTGAAGCTAATCTCGATACTGATTTTGGATTATTGCTCACTGGTGGTGTGGACGTTCCTCTGGGTACTCGGTTCACCCTTACAGGTGCTGTAAATGCCGCTTTCATGGATGAAACTGATGTCGGCTTGTTATTAGGTGTTGGTTACAATTTCTAAGCAAGCTGCTAACAGCATTCGGCATTGCACATTTCTTTGTGTTAGTTGCTAACTGTTGACGGTTGACAGTGAACCGTAAATCGTCAACAAAAGACTTCTAAGAGAAGTCGGGAAAAGGGGAAAGGTTTGGTATTTTCCCTTTCTCCAATAAACATGCATCCCTTTGACCACAAGAGTGCAAAAGTGCTTTTTGCACTTTTACTCCATGAACACGGTGAGCGCAAAGCGCACGCTACGCGAACACAACCAAGGAATGAAAATATTTCTTCCCCAGTCCTTATTTTCAAGCTAGGTCTAAATTAAAGAAGGGACTGTGCAGTTTAAAAGCCTAATAATTTATTATAAGCGCCCAAATAAAGGGCGCTTTTTTTCTGTAGGGTAGTAAGCTGTGTTGTCTTACAACCTTTAATAGCGTGCTAACCTAAAGTTTAAACTTCCTTGCAAAATTTTCTATCGTTGACGAATACAACAGATTGCAACTTGGTGAGTTACAGATTATCGTAGGTCACACAGCTGTCATTAGTGTCAACTTAAGCTTAAACGCTTGTTCCACAGCCGTTTTACCCCACCCCTCAATCCCCTCCCCGCCTGCGGGGAGGGGAGGTTTTGGCTTTAGACAAAACCGGGGTGGGGTGA
>NZ_JACKZU010000806.1:0-419 GCF_014222165.1 Nostoc sp. 2RC | reverse complement strand
TGTCTTCTGTTAGTGCTGTTTGAGCTTTCAAAACAATAGCTGTAAATAAAGACTCTGCTGTATTCTCAGAAGCAGCTGTTAGCCCTACTCCTGTCAAATCGGCTTTGGTAATTGTGATTGTTGTAGCGTCCTGGGTGGCGTTGGCACCGAATACTTGGGTCAATGTTGGTTCTGCCATAAAAACCAGATTTTTAATGAAGTGAATAAATCCGTTTTATTCTGCAATCAAAATTGTGTAAATCTTCCAGTTTTATGTAAAACAAGAGTATTTGCTGATGGCGTGTAAAGCTTGCTGTGAATACGATAGAGGCGAATTCAGTTGATAGTTGAAAAATGAAACGCTCCGGTTTTACCCTTGCTAATGGTTAAACCGGAACAGGCATCTAAGAGAAATAGGTCGAATGAAAAACGATAGAGAA
>NZ_JACKZU010000115.1:0-21361 GCF_014222165.1 Nostoc sp. 2RC | reverse complement strand
GCTTGGAGAGGAGACGCAGAGATTGGGAGACGCGGGGATATTTTCCTTCTCCTCGTCCCCGCGTCTCCCAATCTCTGCGTCTCCTCTCCAAGCAAAGCGCCTCTACACCAATCTCCGCTTCCACACCCCTGACGGACGCGCTCGATTTGGGGCATATTATTCAAAAGGACTGGCAGAACCACCAAATCCTGATTATCCTTTTGTGTTAACTACTGGACGAGTTTACGGCCATTGGCATACCCAGACGCGCACCGGACGAATTGAAAAAATTTGCAAAATGTACCCCCAACCGTTTATCGAAATTCATCCCCGTGATGCTGCTCGGTTGGGTATTGTAGATAATCAATGTGTTGAAGTGCGATCGCGTCGTGGTCAAGCTCTATTTCCTGCTAAAGTCACAAAAGCCATCGCCCCTGGTACGGTTTTTGTCCCCATGCACTGGGGTTCCCTTTGGGCAGATAACGCCGAAGCCAATGCCCTCACCCATCCTGAATCTTGCCCTGATTCCTTGCAACCAGAATTAAAAGCCTGTGCGGTGCAGTTGACACCAATTTCTCTGGAAGTTCCACTCCCAAATTATCAACTCCAATCTTCACAACGGTAAGCTCCAAAATAGAACGCTCAACCAGGAATAGGGAGTTTAGTCAATAGTCAAGAATCAATAGATATTATTATTTTTTTGTCTCTCAATTCGTGCCTGTTACCAATTACTATATCTAAAGAGATAAAATTTTGAGGAACAAGAAACTTTACTAGCCCCGATTTTAATCTCAGAAATAAAAAACTCACAAAATATCGATAAAGTGATTGTTTGAATCCTCTAGAGTTTTCTATGGGATTTCATTTAATAATTGGGTGCAGGATATGAGAAGGCTACTGAAGGTAATTTTAGGAACTACTAAAGACCAGAACTTCATGCACATGATTGAAAATGTAGAAGTTCTGGCTTCCAAGATTCTATCTCTTTTAATGGTAGTTGTAATTTTAGTGGCGATCGGTGATTTGGCAGTCTTTATTGTTAAAGAATTGTTTACAGCACCTTACGGAAAGTTTAACACAACCTTATATAAAATCTTTGGTTTATTTTTGAATATTTTAATCGCTTTAGAAATCTTAGAAAATATCACAGCTTATTTACGAAAACATGTTTTTCAGGTGGAATTAGTTATTGTCACTTCTTTAATTGCTGTTGCCAGAAAAATTATCATTCTTGACTTAGAAAAAATTGGCGGTATTGATATAATAGGTTTAGGTATTGCTATTTTGTCATTGTCAATTAGTTATTTAATCATTCGTTTCAGTAGTTCAAAGTAAAAACTTTAAAGCACAGACATAACAACTCTTGTGCATCCAAAAAATACGAATATTGTAGAACATCGTAGGGTAAAAATCCTACCTGCCTCTACACAATTGATTTGGATAAAATGTCCTGTATTCTATACTCTTTATTCCTTAGTCACCATTCTCACCCATAAATTTTAGTGAGAGGTTATACCATTTTGGATTTTAGATTTTAGATTTTGGATTGTGAAACAGTTAGTAGTAATCGCTTTTGGCTATACATCTGTCGCAATCATTTTTCAAATTGCTATTATTTATAAAGTGAAAATCAAATGAATGTAGTGGGGTGTTAGGCGCATATTTTCGATATGATTGGTGACGAAATAAGTATCTTAGCCCCTAACGCACCGCCGCATGGATGGTGAGTTACGGCTCAATTTAATTGTCTTTAAGTGCCAAATCCTTTCATAGTCGTAACACACCCTAATTAAGATTTACTTTATGAATGGTCTCTGAATCAACCAACATTCTCAGAAGTTAATTTTCCAGAATTTTTTATGACAGATTTTTTTGAATTTGAAGCGGATTTTGTGGATTCGCTGCGTTGTATTCCTATGCAGGTACGTTGCAAATTAGATACCTGCGGTATTAAGCTAAAATTGTCTGATTGGAATCAAATGACTACACAAGAGCGTCAAGCTTTAGTGGAATTGCCTTGCACTACAGACACAGAAATTCAGTTGTACCGCCAATATATCCAAGAGTTGATTTTACAGCGTACGGGGATACCAGTTGGCAAATTACCTGTGGAACGTCATCCTGCATGGCTTGACTCGGATAGCATACCAACCACTGTCCAGGAAAAAGCTCAAGAAATTGGAGTAGTCATAACGCAACAAAAATGGGCATCTTTAAGACCATTACAGCGTTTTGCTTTAATTAAACTCAGTCGTCCAGGACATGAAAACAAAAACTTTAACAAAGCGATCGCTGAATTTCATTTGCTTTCATAAACCCCAGCCATTAATTATAGCTATTTATGGGCAACAGACATTTCCTAACTAGCAAATCATATACAATAATGCGTTAAACTTTGTTAACTCGTAGCCCTCAAAAGGTGCATTCTGGCAAAGTTAATGCTGTAATATATCGATAAATTCGCCTATAAAGGCATCATCTAATATGCGTCTAAATAAGAAATTTAGACGTTAACAGTGTCATTTATGTTTTGCAAGTGACCAATGATAAGTAGAACAGGATAAATAATTAAAGGTTTGTAGTCAGAACTTTAGTTCTCAAAAAAGGACTAAAGTCCTCACTACGAACTGAATTTTATTCTTTTACATTACTTAACATAGTTTGGTTTTTTCAAGTCGTTCTACTTAAATAATTAATTAATAACTGAGGGTAGTAAAAATATGGCTGCAAAGAAACTTTTAATGTTAGTTGGTGACTATGTAGAAGACTACGAAGTCATGGTTCCTTTCCAGGCATTGCAAATGGTGGGACACACTATTGATGCAGTTTGCCCCAATAAAAAAGCCGGGGACAAAATACGAACAGCAGTTCACGATTTTGAAGGAGATCAAACCTACAGCGAAAAACCAGGCCACAATTTCACTTTAAATGCTACCTTTGCAGAAGTAAAAGCGGAAACCTACGATGCCTTGGTAATTCCTGGAGGCAGGGCACCAGAATATATTCGTTTGAATCAGCAGGTAATAGAAATTACTCGTCACTTTGCTCAAGCCAATAAACCGATAGCAGCCATTTGTCATGGCTTGCAGTTATTGGCAGCTGCTGATGTCTTGCAAGGCAAAAAATGTACTGCTTACCCTGCTTGTAGCCCAGATGTCAGGAGTGCTGGAGGTATCTATGTCGATATTCCTGTTGATGAAGCTGTGGTTGACGGTAACTTGGTAACAGCACCAGCTTGGCCTGCCCATCCGCGTTGGCTAGCAGAATTCCTGAAAGTCCTTGGAACTAAGATTGAACACCAAGAACTGGCTGGAGTCCTTTAAAGACTAAATAGTTAGGCGCTTTTTAAGTATTTTTGATGAAAAATTATGTTGAAATCTGCGCCTAACACACCATATAAAAAATTGATTTTTACTTAATAAATAACCGTTGAGGGAGTTTGTTTAATTACTCCCTATGCCAAAACACCTGAGTCAATTATTAGTTGCAAAAATAACTGACAATACACCAGTAGTAATTATATATTTTCTTAATGTAACTAATTGCAGTAAAAACTACTATTTTTTAATAAATTGCCGTCAGTTTAATTTACAGCTAGGATCTCAAGAGTAGATCCGCCATCAAATCTGAATCGATCTGCCTAACAACTGAGTTTAAGGAAAAAGTGTCAGTGGATAAAATACTTATTAACATGAGATGAATGAAAAAATTTGAAATTTTGCATCGAGAAATTTAAATTTATTCGCAGTAAGTGAAGCTATAGTGGATTTAGCAATGCTGCTGCTGATGTGGCTAAGGTTAGTCCTGCTGCCAAATAATTTTAAGAATTAATTTAGAAACGCACTCTAACTCAATGACAGGCAAAAACGCAAGACATAATGCATTTCTGCGGCTAGTGTCTGGTAACGGAGCAACTTCGGGATCGGAATCTCGCTTTTCGCTTCCCCCCAGTAAAGAGATAGTAATTGGACGCGACCCCAGCTGCCAAGTTGTCTTGGATGCCATGATGTACCGAATGGTATCTCGTCGTCATGCGGTGGTTCGTCCCCTGTCTTTATCTCCAGATAGCAAATTTAGCTGGGTGCTTTGTGATTTAAATAGTGCTAATGGCACTTATTTAAATGGACAACGGTTGTATGAATGTCAAGAATTGCACCCAGGCGATCGCATTTCTCTCGGTTCTGATGGGCCGCAATACGTTTTTGAGTACGAGTTGACCTCGCAAGCCCCAGCAACCACAGTGAACCAACTAACACCACTGCCTTCAGCAACCAACTACCATAACCACACCCAATTAAAGCAGCCCGATTCTGTTAGCTTCACTCAGCTTTTTCCGATTATTTCCACTGGTAAAGATTTAACACGTAAAGCTTACTTAGTACCAGGAATACTGACTGTCATCTTTGTAGTGCTGATGTTTGCTACAGTCGGTCGTCCCCAATACAATCAAGTAATTGTTGCAACTTACATCGCCTTTGCTGCCTATTATTTTGTTTACCAACTTTGCGGTAAAGAAAAGCCGTGGTGGGTGTTAATGGCTACGGCATTGGGTACGACGCTGATTTTGCTCAGTCCGCTATTAGATTTATTTATCTTCGTGTTTCGCGGCATCCTCCCAGGAAACTTGCCCTCACCCCAAGAATCTACCACCTTCACAGAGCTACTAGTACGAATGTTTTTTGGCGCTGGCTTGATGGAAGAATTACTTAAAGCAGTGCCTGTACTTGCAGTATTCGCCATCGGTAGAATGTTGTCTTCACCTTGGCGAGAACGCATAGGTGTTTGGGAACCTCTAGATGGGATTCTCTTAGGAACAGCTTCGGCTGTGGGCTTCACTTTGTTAGAAACTCTCGGTCAATACGTGCCGGATATCACTCAAAATGTCACGCAACAGGTGGGTATTGGTGCTGCCGGTCAACTGGCGGGTTTACAACTGCTAATTCCGAGAATTTTAGGGTCTGTGGCCGGACACATGGCTTATAGTGGCTATTTGGGCTATTTTATCGGCTTGGCAGTCCTCAAACCTAGTAGAAGTTGGCAAATTCTTTCCATTGGTTATCTAAGTGCTTCTGCACTCCACGCCCTATGGAATGCCACTGGATCGATCAATGCCTTGCTATTAGTAGTTGTTGGAGTGCTATCTTACGCCTTTTTGATGGCGGCAATTCTCAAGGCACGGGCGCTTTCACCAACGCGATCGCAAAACTTTGCTACCCGATTTCTTGGCCCCAAATAACAACTAAGGGGGATGAGGAGATGAGGAGATGGGGAGATAGGGCGAATAACCAATGCCCAATTCCCAATTCCTATGGACTATAAATATATATCTTGGGATAGATGGTCTGATTATTAAATTAGGCTATCGTTAATCTACTTTATGGTGTGCATACTTAGAAACTAGTGCCAACTCTCCGAAAATCAAGCAACAAAGTAAATCAGTAAAATGTTGCGGCATTTAAAGTCTGTGAATCGTAAATTAGGAATCAATGTTCAAAAAGCAAGACAATACTATCAGATAACCGTAGGTATCTTGAAGATTCAATTATTTAAAAAATAAATAACAGACTAAAGTTATGGTTGGGACTGGTATTTATTGAGTTGACTTAAAGCGTAGTAGGCGATGGCCAAACTCACCTTTGCTTGTTCGATGTCCGATAAAGTTGTCCATTCCCGATTGTTCAGGTTAGCGATGGTAGATCCTGGGTTATGTGATTCGTTACTTCGCATAGCATAAGCAAAAGGACGGGCTAAGACTAAAAGATCTTCTTCTCCCCAAGTTGGCAGTACTGCCTGAACGCACTCAACTAGTTGTTCGCCCCTTAATTGGTGACGGGCAAATATTTCAGCAGCTTTAGTGGCAATGGTGTTTAGTAATGTTTGCGGAACACAGGTGCAAAAAGTGGTGCGTAACGTTTCTTGGAGATTAAGTACTACTGATTGTTGGGAATTGCCTTCCTCGCTTTCATGAAAAGAGATACCAGACCAAAGTGTATCTAAATGGTTGTAAAAATCTTGCGATCGCTTTGTCAGGTCTTCATCAATTAAATGTTCGCTCTCAAATTGTTGTTCTAATTCTTGAAAATAAGCTTCTGATTCTTCGTCAGCCATATTCCAAGGATAGGTAGCATCCTCTGGTTCTAGTAACGCTTCTAATAACTCTAAATCTACTTGAGACTGCAAAGAATAGAAAGTGTCTGAGCCGTTAATTTTATTAGTCATTTTCTTGCCTCACGATTATTTAGTGGTATTGACAGCTACAATCGCCCAGAAGAGATTTCCGCAAAAAAGTTGATTTTTTCTCTTGGTAAAAACAGATTTGGAAAATTGATACTCAAGACTAAAATTTATTTCTGTAATCACTGCATTAGGAGTCTTCAATAATAAACTCCCAAGTTTCACCTTTAGCACTTCCAAACTTTAACTGCATACCCGATTTTAAGGGGACTTCCTCTCGGAGGATTTGTTGCCAGCCATTAGGCCCTAAAAACCACGTTGTTCCGTAAGTGGAAAAATCTTGTAAATAATAAGTTCGCACCAGTGTAGCATCAGTCAAAGTATTGCGGCAGAAGATTTCCGCGTGGCGTTTAGAAACAGACGGTTCTGGAATGACAATATCGTTATCTTTGGTACGGCCGATGCGAGTGACTCCATAACGCAAGAACCACGTTTTATCTTTTGAAGATAGCGATCGTAAACTTGCACTAGGAAGCCCAGAACCTACATCAGGAATGGCTGTATCTGGTAATTCGGTAATTCCTTCATCCAGGTTTTTCACGAGTTCGCCATTAAAATCTGGATGTAGGTAGAGAACGGGTAAAGTCCAAGCAGGTTGATTGAATCTATACAGTGTTAACAATTCTTTTCTAGCTTGGGTTACAGCTTCATCAATTGGCTTATACAATCGCAAAGCTTCCGCAAAGGCTTGAATAAAACTGTGGCTTTCGCGATCGGCGATTTCATCGCGCATTCCCAAAACTGCTGGTACGCCATGCCGAATTAACACCTCTGCTAAACTGCTGGCGGGTATGGCTTGATTGTTGCTAACAGCTGGTCTAGCTCCCCAACAAGCGTTAAAAACTGCTAACTTCACCCCTGTACGGTTCAATGCTTGGGCTAGTTCTATACCATTGAGAGTCATGCCTGGTTGCAAAAACAGTAACCCACCGTCTGGATCTGGCAAACCGTGTCCAGCATAAAAGAAGACATTGTATGCTTTAGTTTCTAATTCTTGAATCAACTCTTCTGGTGTTGGTTGTAATAGTTGATTTACTGTGCAGGGTGCATATTTTTGGGAATTGCTATCTACTGGGGTATCTGTGAGAGTTTGCTGTAAAATCAGCGCTTCTTGTTCTAGTTGCAGGTTCTCGTCATGACCTAAAACCAACAGGATACTTAAAGCCTGGTCTGTTCGCAAATACGGTAACGGGTCAACTTCACTGCTAGTGCGGCTAAATAGCAAATCTTGGGAAAGGGACATAGCCGATTGACCAGGCTCGCGCTGCATAATTTCCCAAGGGAAAGCAACAAGTTCGGGGTCGCGAATTTCCAATCGAAAGCGCAGACGTGTATGCTGGCCCATAGCAATTCCGCGACTGCGTTCTAGACTACCGAGAATTTGTCCATCAAAAACCCAGCGCCATAAAAGCATTCCCAAATATTGCATCAGGCGACTGCTATAGGGGCCAGTGGTCTGGCCTGAAGAGAATGAAATCGAATCACTGAGCAATAAATTGCTGTTTTGAGATGTTGAGTTTGGAGGAACAGCTAACTGGTTATAGCCAGCAAACATCTGCTGCCATTCTTGCCAGACTTGGGTAAGTTCAACAGGCCACACACAGTCACGTAAAACATAGCCACTGGGATAGGGAGCCTTGACCACCCAAATGGCGAAGTTGTCAGTGCCAGTGTTTAAGAGACGGGCGATCGCCAAAATCAGGGATGGCATGGATTCATAAAACTAAAAGCTAAAAACAAATAATTTCCAATAACAGTTCTTAAAGGTAAAAATTTTTACTTTTTGACCTTTTCAGTTTTTGAGTCTGATTCTTACCTGTTATTATTCCAGGTTTTTACTAGTTTATCGAGTATTTAATTAAGTTTGACCAGTGTCAGCTGGTTGATTAGTTGGCGGTTGGCTGTTAGTTTTACAAGTATTTGATGCACTTGATGGCAAAACAGAGACTCCAAAACGTTTGAGTTCGGAAAATTTAATCGATACCTCTTGGCCTGGTTTCAACCCAGGTTTTGATGCAGGTGGTACTTGGGAGGATGCTGGAGGTGTGGTACAGACTTGCATCCTAACTAAAAAATCTCCAGATGGAGGTTTGGGATTTGGTTCGGTGTTGATAACTTTTAAAAAACTTTTAGCAGGAAGCGATTGGTTGGGCAAGGTGATTTCGTTGGTGGTTTGAATTACCAAGCCAGGAGCAAGGTTAGTAAGGGGTGGCGGTGGTTCTGTAGCTGCAACAGTGGGGGTTTGAGTGGGTGGTGTGGGATTAGAAGCAACTGGAAGCTGGCCAGATTTTAATCGCAGTTGTTGAATGATCAATCCGCCAGTACCGGCTGCTAGTACAAATAGTAAGGGAACTATCCACTGTAGGGGCAATTGGCGAGTTTTGGCAGGTTGATTTTCTTCAATCACCTGAGTTTTATGGTTTGGGTTGCTTAAAACTGGTTTATTTGTCCCTCTGGATGCCAAATCGACTGTTTTTGCAGAATAACTTTCTGGAATGACTGCTTTAATGGTGATTTCTGGTTCCCAGTATTGGACTTGATAGTGTACTAAAGCTACGGTGACATTGTCGTGTCCGTTTTTGGTGTTAGCAATTTCTATTAATCTATCTGCTACATTGACGATGTTTGCTTCCCCTAGCAAAATCGGCAAGATTTCTGTTTCCCAGTATTCCTCGACGCGATCGAAATCACTCAAGCCATCGGATGTCAGCAGAAAAACTGCATCTTCATCGAGCATAAATCGTGCAGATGTGGGATGCAATGAAGTGCTAGGGCCCATCCCCAAAGCTTGCACTAGAGAACCGGCAGAACTTTGTTGCACAGCTTCCCGGTAAATGGCATAGCCCAGGCGCACTTCGCGGGAAGCAACATCATCATCAAGGGTAACTTGATAACAGCCTTGGCGGCTAATCCAGTAGGCACGACTATCACCGACGTGGGTAATATACATTTCGTGAGCTACAGGTAGTGCCATAACTAAAGTTGTACCCATACGCTGACGCCCTTGGCGATTTTCACTGTCATTGCGCTGGCTAATTTTGTCATTAGCCAAGGCCACAGCTTTTTCTAAGTCATTGAGCAGCAGTGAGGGGTCTATGTGGTCGTAGGGAACTTTGGTGAGTTGTTGTACTTGTTGCTGGATTGTTTCAATGGCCAAATTTGATGCTACATTGCCGCCTTCGTGTCCGCCGATGCCATCACAGACAATTGCTAAGGCTGTAGGTTGGGGTGGCTTGCTCACCAGGGTACCACTGGGTGGGCTACAGGCGTCTTCATTACGTTGGCGACTCGGCCCAGTATCGGTTTTAGTGATGATTTTGATTGTAGGGGTTTGCGATCGCCCTAATTCTGCTAGCCCGCGGTCTAAAACTGTGATTAATTGTTCGGATGAGTGAATTTCACCTTCAATCAGCCCAACACTGACCCGTTCGAGAAATTCTCCTACGGCTGGTTTGGCGTTAGCAACCAATTGCTGCCAGAATTCCCCTAATTGAGGTAATTTTGGTGATGTGGCGTCGTCGAAGCGCAATTCCAATAAACGGACTAGCGAGCCTTCTACCCGTAAAACATGGGTGTCAAGCAAGCTAGAAACCACACCTTCACTAGCCAAAGGTTGCCATAAATGAGCTATTTGCCACAACCAATTCAGTTGGCGCATGGATGTAGCATCCCGCCAAGCATTGGTTAATTCACTGCCGAGATGCACTTGTTCTTTTGTATCATCCACCATTACTGGTGGTTTTTCTAAAAGCAATATTTCTCGCTGGCGGGAGTCCTTGGTTAGAGAAAGTACTCCATGTACCTGCGGCACGTGTAGGCGATAGGGAATTAGCCTTAAGTAAGCTCTGGGAATTTGTAAATTCTCTAGCTCTGGCGTTAGGGTTAATAAACCAGGCTTTGTATCCAATAAAACAAATTTATCAAGGATTAAATAGCGATCGGCTAATATTTTTCCAGGACTACCTAAACCCTGGCCCTCCACCACAGCCCAAAGGTAATTTTTGGGTAGGGGCGTAGAACATCGCTGGCAAAACTTATGAGTCAGGGGGTTGGCAGCCTGACAATTTTCATGTGGACACTGGAGCGTTGCCGCATCATTTTCCATAGTTTTCCCACCGATCGCAGATTGGCAATTTCTTTAATAGCATTACTAGGAACAATCTAGACCGCTCGTCTTTCCTAAACTTGACATATCCAGACTTTAGATGATGATTTTAGCTGGCCGTTATCAACAGATGCTAATATTTAACTTATCTAAAGATTACGCTTCTAAGTTAACCTACAGCCTCATCATAGCTTCTATCGCTGTGTGACTCTCCATCGCTAAAGCAACTAACTCCAACCGTTTCACCAAAGATAACTCAAGCATAACTGTGCTGTTTGCTTTTAGTGAATTTCTCCCTGTCTAATAGGCAGATAATCTTGGTATTTATCTAGTTTATAAGTAAGAGACCAATAATTAACTTTAATTAAGAATTAAGATATAGGCATCGGTTTTGAATCTTGAGCTTATTTTGTGTAGCTAGGGAGTAGGGAGCGGGGAGTAGGGAATAGGGTTGGAGGTTTTTCAACTTGAGGATGAGTTTTTTCTTTGCAATCAAATAGAAGTTTTACAAGTAAGGGAACTCCAAAAAATAAATGATTCCGGTTTAAGCGTTGACCGTTGACTGTTAACTGTTCACCGTCAACAATCAACGGCGAACAGTCTTCTATGGAAGATTTGTTTACTTGCAAGTTCCTGGTGGTAAAACTAGCTGACGAATCAAGTTGCTTCAAAAATGGTGTTTCCTGTTTTTGGCTAGGAAGAGGATGAACAGCAGATGGGTGGGTTAGAGGGGAAAAACTGACTAACATTTGCCGTTTGCTCCTCATCTCCCCATTTCCCAAATAATTTAGCCCGTCTGGTAATAACTCTCTACCTGAGGAACTTCCAAAAAAATATGCTGTTGTTTACAGTCAACAGTCATCAGTCAACAGCCATCAATCAGTTATTGTCGATCGTCAATTGCCACTTGGGGAATTCCCATACTGTAGTTAGTTACACGGGCAGAGAGATTGTAGCTGATTTCGCCTTTTTGTAGGAGCGATCGCACATAATGTTCTAAGTCTGACCCGACGCGCCGTAAATTATAGTCTGTGAGGTCTGCACCACTAGAAGCTTCTACTAGTTCATCGAATTTTCGATAAACCTTTTGCAGCGCGTCTTCATTCCAGTTAAATTCGTTGTCTGGGTCAATATCTAAAGTTAAGACCTGATCGCTTGGAAGGAGTTCGCCATCTTGGTCAATTTCAGCCGCAAAAATGCGGATATGTCGGGTTGTTGACTTGAGCAGCGTCGGATTATCCATAAAAAGGTGTCAGGTTTGGGTGAATTACACTGAAATTATTGTAAACCCTATATTCATGCTTAAATGCTCTTAATTTAGAAGCTTTGAGGGCAGTTTCAAAAGAGTTAGCTATTGGGCTTTGAAATTGCCCAGTTATTTATGGCGTTGACCATTAACGGTTAATTCTCAACACTCAACAACCAACACAAAAAAATTTGCTTGGATGTAAGTAAAAATATTGTCTGTACTGATTACTGCTTTTACTTGTATTAGTAGTTGGAGTCTCAGTTTGTTGCTAGTACTGTCAGTATCCTGGTGATTTTCAAACCGAAATTACTGGGTAGAGTATTTTGATTTACCAGTCTCAGTGCTATGCTAATCTTGCTTATTGCTAAAGTTTTTGTATTTATTAAGTCTAAGAGACGGTGGTATAAGCTTTCGGGCGGCAATAATTCCATGTGTGTACATTTTTGTTCGGGAATAAAAATTTTTACGTTAATAACTATGTGAATCAATTTTTCCTCAAATTGCTTTTGAAAAAAACGTACATCTCGTAATTTTACTGAATATCGCTACACATACCTCTGGCATTAATAAAAGGAAAAATTTTCCGGGCTTTTACTTACGTAAAAACACCAAAAATCAAGTAACAAGTCAAACTGTTATTGACGTTCCCATAAAGTTGATGTAAAAAGCTTTAAAAAGCTAGGACAACTTCTTACAGAAACTTTATTGTGTAGAATCTTAAAAACTGAATAATAGTTATGGCTTACCATAAGCTACATCTGGCACAGTTAGACCAAAATCTAGACAGTGAAAATTGAGCTTGAAAACAAAACACAGGAGAGTGAAATGGAATACATTGGTGTTTGATGAAGAAAAATTCTTAATTCAAGCACTTTGGATTCAAAAAAGATATAAAGAACTTTTGCTGGACATCTACCTCCTTACCCTCATGACTACCAAGTAAAGGAATCTCAATAGCTATGAACTCCAAAGCATTACCACGCCAAATCAATAATCTCGAAGTAGGTGTTTATGAGTGTGAAGTACATCTCAAATTTCGGTTGATTGAGGAAAAGAGTCTATTGGGCGATCGCGAGCAACTCTTACAGGTGCTACTCGATGCTTTGACCGAGGGGTCTGACGATTTTCTAGAGACGCTACAAGCGTCCGTTAAAGCCCAGGAAATATCAGAGTTCAAAGCCTCACCTCAAATGCGACGCCAGCTGATGCGCTTGCGTAATGCTGCTGAAAATCCCCAAGTTTAAAGGTGTAATTTAAGTAGCGAAAAATCGTGAATTAAGTATCAAATCAAATAGGGATCTTATACAGTCAATACACTCGTTGCAATAAAAACTCAGCAGTAAGTAGAATTCATAAAATATTTTGATTTCTGCTTTGTGAAAGTCTTATTTAGCAGCACAAAGTCCCAGGAACAGTTTCCTTAATTAAAAAAGTTTGTAGCAAAGGTTACTGGTAGAATCTGAAAGCAAATTCACCTGGGTGCATTTTACCGAGTTAACATCAAAACATTGCGAAAAACAAAACCCTGTATCTTTACAGATTCCGCGTTAGATAACAGGCGCAAATCACATAAAAATCTAAAAGACTAAAGTAAAAATAAATAGCTTTTCTTTTGGCTTTTTGCTTTAACTAAGTACCTGATTTGCTGAAATAGTTATGTTTTATCTATTACCAATTGGGTATGGGGATGAGAAAGAGGGGGGAAAAGGTTAAAGGGAAAAGGGAAAAGGGAAATTTAACCTTTCCCCTTTACCCCTTTCCCTTTCCCCATACTCCATGCCCAATGCCCAATACCCAATAATACTTATTTAGCAAGACCATGTTCTAGAGCAAAACGAACCAACTCTGTACGGCTATTGGTGCCGGTTTTACTAAACAAGCGGCTGACGTATTTTTCTACGTTGCGGACGCTGGTTTCCAAACGACGGGCGATTTCTTTATTCATCAACCCCTCAGCGACTAAGTTTAAAACACTTTGTTCTCTGGGGGTCAAATCAATTTTGAAAGGCGCTGGTGATTGAGAAATGGCATTTCTTTGAGTTAACAAAGCCTTGATTTGGGCTATCTGATTGGCTAGTTCAGCTATGTCGGGGGTTTCAAGGTCATCTGCTGTGGTTGGAGGTTTAGCAGCGCGGCGGGCTAGTAAATTTTCGACTATGGCGACTAACTCGTCTGGGTCAAAGGGTTTGGGAAGATAAGCATCGACACCAGCTTGATAACCTTGAATGCGATCGCCTGTCATACCTTTAGCGGTTAAAAATACTACGGGGAGTGCTTGAAAGCGGGGGTCTTCTCGCAGTTGCTTGAGGAACTGATAGCCATCTACTTGGGGCATCATCACATCGGAAATTACTAGATCTGGTGTACTCACCTGCATCAATTCCCAACCCTCAACAGCATTACTGGCGATTTGAACGTTGAAACCGCTCTCTTGCAAGTAGTCTTTTACGGCTTCTCGTATCCCTGGTTCATCGTCCACCAGTAATAATTGTGCTGACATTTAAAATTTCCTTAAGCTTACCTTTTTCCAATTTAGCGAAAGTTGGCAAGGATTGAACGGGAGTTAGGAGTTAGGAGTTAAGAGTAAAAATTATTCTCCCCCTACCTCCCCTGCCTCCCGTGCCCCCTCATCCCCTCTCCAGTTATTATGTGATTATGAAGATGGGACAAGCTATGACTGCTATTACCCTGAACTTAGAACCAGTAATCAATCTCACTGCTGAGCAGTTTTATCAACTATGTCGAGTCAACCCTGATGCTAAACTGGAACGCACTGCATTAGGGGAATTAGTCGTCATGGCACCGACTGGTGGAGAAACTGGTAGCCGAAACCGCAGGTTAACCCAGCGATTGGGAACTTGGACAGATGAAGACGGAACTGGAGAAGCTTTTGACTCTTCAACGATGTTTCAGCTTCCCAATGGAGCTTTGCGTTCCCCTGATGCAGCTTGGATTCCTTTGGAGCGGTGGGAAGCACTAGCTCCTGAAGAAAGAAAGACTTTTCCTCCCATTTGTCCCGATTTTGTGGTAGAGTTGCGGTCTGATTCTGACACGCTCAAGTCTCTCCAAGACAAAATGCAAGAATATATGGAGAATGGTACGCGCTTGGGCTGGCTGATTGACCCTAAAGGAAAGCAAGTAGAGATTTATCGCCAAGAAAAACAAAAGGAAGTGCTAATTTCCCCAAATCGGTTATCAGGGGAGGACGTACTACCAGGTTTTATCTTGCATTTACAAGGAATTTTTTGATAATTCTCCCCATTTAGAAAGTTGACAGGGATTGAACAACCTGATTTCACCTCTACCGCCCCTAAAGCTTTTAAAGTTGACACCTCTGCCTCAGTTAACCCTTTAATGTCTGTAATAATCGTGCCTTCGTAGGGGCGGGCTGGCCGCAAAGTTGTCTGGCATTGGGCATCGGGGGATGAGGGAGATGAAAGGGACAAGGAGGACAAGGGAGACAAGGTAGCAATTTTTCTCCCTTGTCTCCCCACCACTTCCTCATCTACCACTGTGGGTTTGCCTTAATTAATGCTTCTGCTGCTGAACTATTTAATGGAACCGAGAAAAAATGTCCTTGGCCATATTCACAGTTGACTTTTCTCAGCAGTGCTAGTTGCTCTTTAGTCTCTATTCCTTCGGCAAGCACATCCACACACAGCTTGTGTGCCAATGTCACAAGTATTTCAATAATTTCTAAATCCCTACTACTAGTGTTAATTGAACTGATAAAAGAACGGTCTATCTTCAATAAACTGATGGGAAAGTTATAAAGACGACCTAATGAAGAGTAGCCTGTACCAAAGTCGTCAATTGATAACTGAATCCCCATTTCTCGAAGTTGGTAGAGTACGGCAATTACGCGATCGCCATTTTCCACAATTACACTTTCAGTAATATCCAGCACTAAACTGTCAGCATTCAGACCAGTGGATTCTAAAATTTGCTCAATTTGCTCAATCAAATCCGGTTGGGAAAATTGCTGTAAGGAGAGATTGACACTGATTTTTTTGAGCAAGTTGGCAGGATGAGACGCTCGCCAAGCTTGCATTTGACTACAGGCTTCTTGTAACACCCACTTACCAATGGAGAAAATTAATCCAGTTTCTTCGGCTATAGAAATAAAGTCTGCTGGAGTTAGCAAACCACGCTCTGGATGTTCCCAGCGCAACAAAGCTTCAAAACCTAACATCAAGCCACTGGTCAGGGAAACAATTGGTTGATAATAAACTCGTAACTCTCGACGCTCAATTGCTCGGCGCAAATCAGTTTCTAACTGCAATTTCGCTAGAGCATTAGCATACATATTTGAGTTGAATAGTTCATAACGCGCTCTACCCAGGATTTTCGCTCGATACATCGCCGTATCAGCATCTCTCAACACATCCTCTGGTCGTTCATAATTTATTGTTGAACTCAAGGCAATACCAATACTTGCTGTTGTGAAGATTTCTTGTCCATCAAGCTCAAAGGGTAACTTTAGCTCCTGTTCAATGCGCTCAGCAACTTTGATGGCGTCTGACACATCTTGAATTCCCTCCAACAAGATTGTAAATTCGTCTCCCCCAAGCCGCGCTGCTGTATCTATGGAGCGTACACATATTTCTAACCTACTTGCAATGGCAAGCAGAAATTGGTCTCCTTTGTGGTGTCCAAAGCTGTCATTAATTACTTTAAATCGATCCAAATCGATAAACAGTACAGCAAATAAATAATCTGAATGCCTTTTAGAATAATTAATCGCATGTCTTAAACGGTCAATAAATGCAGCACGATTTGGCAGACCTGTTAATGCATCATGAAAAGCAAGGTGTAGTAGTTGCGACTCTACTCGTTTACGCTCTGTAATTTCAGTGAGTAATTTCTGATTGGCTTTTACCAATTCTGCTGTCCGTTCTGCTACGCGTATTTCTAACTCCTCATAAGCTCGGTGCAACATTTCTTGGGCTTGTTTCCGTTCTGTGATGTTGCACAGCAGCCAACACCAGCCAATTTGCTCGTCGTTTTCGTCGTATACCGCAGATAACCTCACACTAGCAGGGAAAGGTTTTCCCCTCCGTGGCTGGAGATTAATTTCCCAGTTGAGTAGCTGCTGCAAATTGTTCATGTGGGAGCTAAACAACTGGCGATCTTGTTGAGCAATAAAGAGAATTAATGGTTTACCTACTAAATACTTGTGGTGGACATGAAACAAGGTTGCTGCTGCATAATTAGCTTCTTCAATTGTCCCTGTATTATTAGTTATTAAATAAGCATCTGGAGCTAGCTCAAACAAATCTCGGTAACGTCGGCGCTCTTTGTCTAATGATGCTCGTGTTAACTCTAACTCTTGAGAAACTAGTAATAGTTTTTCCACTGTGGTGTGGAGTTCTTCAAAAGCTTCTGTTATTATTTCTTGTTGCAAATAGGTCTTGTTTACACTGCGTTGCAGTAATTCCTGTACTTGTGAGCGCAATTTTTTTATATGTTGGCTAAAGCCGTCTACGTTCATGCGGCTCGATATCGGAAAATTATGAAGGGTAGTTCTAAAGGATGGGCAAGTTCTACGCTTTCCTTTAGCTTGGGACTGTGTTAACCAGGTTAGCAACGTTTAGTTACAATACTAGACAGTTTCTAAATAAATAGAACAGAATGTAACTTTGTTGATAATTTAGTGTTATACTATCAGCATTATATCTGCTTTACTTATTTTTGAATCTATCTCTTAAGATACATTTAAGAAATGAAAAACTTTTGGTCGGATAAAATTTAATGTTGCAAATTTTTTCGTACTGATAAAAGTCTTTGTTGAGTGGTAACAAGTAATACTATAAATATACTACAACAAAATTAGAGTTATCCGAGCAAGTTTTTTAGTATTTTTATAACCGAGCAACGATTTTGGCCTTTTCTGGCAGTTTAGCTTCTCTTTGTCCAGCTGTACGGGCCCTGGCTGTAAATAGACCAATGGGAGTATTTAATAAATCTACCAAAGTGGCTTTACCAGCGATCGCCCCTCTTATATCTCTTGGTACTTCTTTCAATAACCAACGTGCCAAACGATAGCCGCATTCACTAAGTGTAATATCTCGCATTAAATCAATACCATACAGTTCGTGTAAATAGCGATTGGAGCGCCCATAACGCCGCCATTGACTTTGTAGTTCTAACAGTGTGGTGCGGTGACGATGCTGAACGATGGCGTTGGGGGCAAATTCCAAACCCCCGATGTTTTCGGCCAAAATTCGCCAGCAAATGTCTGCGTCGCCGCCGGTAGTTAAATGGGGACGAAATAAACCGGCTTTTTCAAAAGCGATGCGGCGAATTGCCAAATTAGCTGTTTGTCCATAGGGACGAAAGGCATGACCAAGGGTGTGTTTTTGCGATAGGGTTTCTTCACGGTCTGCGTGTTGTTCTAACAAAGTTTTGCCTGGTAATGCCAAAATTTCCCCAGCAACAATTACTACTTCTAAATTGACAAAAGGTAGTATTAATGCATTTAACCATTGTGGTTGGGGACGGCAATCTGCATCAGTAAAAACTATGATTTCGCCAATAGCTCCACGAATTCCGGTGTTACGAGCCGCATAGGAGCTTTGAATTTGATTTTCGCTCAAGGGGCGAATTGTAATCGGGCTATTTGCGGCAGTTGTTTTGAGTAAATTAAAAGTTCCGTCGCTACTATTATTGTCTACTAATAAGTACTCTACTCGGTGTTTTGGGTAAGTTTGAGATAACAGACAATTGAGCAAATCTGGCAAATCTGCCTCACCGTTATAAATAGGAATAACCACCGATACCATTGGTAAAAAGCTGGTGGCGGTGGTTGCATCAATTGGCTGATAATTCATAAAATTAGAAATTTTAGAAATGGAACTACTAACTAGTATTCCCAATCTCAATCAGAAGTCAGAATCGAGGAGTCAGAATTCAGAACTCAGGAGTCAGGAGTCAGAACTCAGGAGTTGTAATTCAACAGCAAAGCTAAAGAACCTTTGCTAAGACGTTAGAATTAAACGCTTTTATTAATTCTGAATTCTGAATTCTGAATTCTGACTTCTGAATTCTAAAATTTCAAATCCCCAGCACGGACGCTCATGGGTTGATTGAGTTGATTGCTTGGCGGTTTGGCGAAGTTGTTTCCTGATAAAATTGCGATCGCTCTGGCATATTGCGGGTCGCTCTTAGTTCCGATTAAATCTGGATTAGAAGCCAATTGACGCTCTTGCGCCTCTGTCAAGTCTAATTTGATGTCTGGTGTAATTCCTTTATGGTTGATGTCTGTCCCTAAAGGCGTGTAGTAGTGAGCAATGGTGACTGCTAAGCCGGAACCATCCGCTAGTTCGTGAACTGATTGTACTAAGGCTTTGCCAAAGGTTTGACCGCCAACTACCACAGCTCGCTTATTGTCCTTGAGTGCGCCTGTGAGGATTTCGCTAGCACTGGCTGAATTACCGTCTACCAATACTGCCAAGGGACGATTTGTTAAGGCAGTGCGATTGGCTTTTGTTTCCTCACTGCTTCCCACACGGTCTACTGTTTTGACAATGCCGCCATTATCTAACCACATGCGGGCAATTTCAATGCTGGCTTGTAACAAACCGCCTGGGTTTCCCCGCAAATCTAAAACATAAGAATCTACTTTTTGATTGTTTAAATCGCGGATGGCTCTTTGCATTTGCTCTGCGGCGTGGGCGCTAAATTCCCGCAAACGGATATAGCCAACGCGGCGATTTCCTTCTTGTCTGAGGGTATAACGTACTGTTGGTACTTCTATATTTGCTCTAGTCAGCTTGAGTTCAAAGGTATTTTGCCCTGCGCGTTTGAGTCTTAAGCTGATGGGAGTACCGGCTTTACCGCGAATCAGTTTAGAGGCGTCATCCACTTTCATTTTGAGAGTGGCTTTGCCGTCAATGGCTAAAATTTCATCCCCTGCTTTGATTCCAGCTCTCAGGGCGGGAGAATTATCTATGGCTTCAACAACAGTCAGACGTTGAGTTTTTTCGTTAACTTCCATCCTAATGCCGATACCAGAGACTTCCCCGGAGGTTTGGCTAGTGAGGGCTTCAAACTGTTTGGGATCCATGAACCGAGTATAAGGATCTCCCAAGGTTTGTAAAGCTTCCCGGATGGCGGCATAAGCTTCTTCACGAGAGGAATAGTCTTTACTCAACAAGCTTTGTCTAGTTGCTAGCCAATCTTGTTGATTAAATTTACCATCAACATATTCATGATTCACCAGTTGCCAAACTTGGTCAACTATCGCTTTTGGGCTGTCCTGTAGACTTAGGGCTGCGCGTACACCGCGAGTCCAAGCAGAACCGAACACAGATATGGTAGCAGTCGTAGCGATCGCTCCACCAATCAAGGCTACTTGGAGCGGCGAGTAACTTTTCGCAGATTGGTTCATGTATATTTAGCTGGAATAATAGTGTTGTTGACAGTTTAGCAATCAGGCTTTCTGAAAATTTTTAAGTTTTTATACCCCAAACTCAGCTATGCTCTCTGGATTCTTTGACATTGTAATTATGCCAAAAATACTGCATTAGTTATCAATAACGATTTCTGAGTTTGTTTGCCTTCTCCGGAAGGCTATACTGACGATGTGACACTTTGGTCGCCGTCATGTTTGTAGTTTAGATTACTTTTATAAGATAGCACTTCAATCGCTTAATTGCCGTGTGTTGGACAGTCATCTAAATTTACTTTTTTGATATCAGTAATGAAACATAAATCTATTATCAAATCATGTATTTACGTTAAAAGAAGTTTCGTTAATTTGTGGCAATTGTTACAAAAACTAACTGTTGGATTTTGCTTTATTCTGGGTGCTTGGTTGATTTTTACTACTATAACCTTACTTTATGCTTCTTCGCAGCCAGTAGACACCTTTTTTGTGCTTGGTGGTAGTATTCGTCGAGAAACTTATGTTGCCCAACAAGCAAAACTATACCCCAAAATCCCGATTTTAATTTCTCATGGCTCTCCAGATCCTTGTATATGGTTAATTTTTCAGCGGGAATTTGCCAGCTTAGAAAACGTTTGGTTAGAAAAGTGTGCAAATTCTACCTTTGAAAATTTTTATTATAGTATTCCTTTATTGCGTAAATGGCGCGTACATAAAGTAAAACTGATTACATCTCCAACCCATTTACCAAGGGCTAAATGGATGGCGCAGATTCTCTTAGGCGCTCATGGGATTTGGGTAGAGCCAGAAATTGTTCAAGAATCAGGTGTTCCTGGTAATCGGGAATCTTGGCTCAAAACTGCACTAGATTTAACCCGCAGCTTATTTTGGGCAATTTTAAGTCAAATTATTCAACCACAATGCTCCAACGTTACCAGGCTTGCTGATGTGGATATACAAGCTTGGCAAAGTCGGGGTTTTAGATGCGAACATCAAGGGGGAGTGGGGAGATAAGAAGATGGCTATACCTATAACTATTATCATTTACTTATGAATTTTTCTTCTACTTACTACAGCATTTCATGAGAATCCTTTGCGTACCTCTGCGTTTACTTTGCGCCCTTTGCGTTTAATTTCCAGCACCATATTACCCAAAGCTGTACTGAGCTATTTTTTGTATAGATTTACAATTCTCGTCTGTTAATGGAAATCCTTGATTTTTTCTAGTAGTTGTTGAATTTAGAAAATTTTCAATTTTTGACTAACGTAGCAAATAATGTTGTAAATTTGCATGACAAAATTTTACATTTACAAATCAAATCTTTTGAAGATTAAAAGATATTAAGGTTTATGTGGCAACAGCAGTATTTTATTTAAATAATTTTTGGATCTACGCATAACCTTATGA
>NZ_JACKZU010000114.1:0-21513 GCF_014222165.1 Nostoc sp. 2RC | reverse complement strand
CCCTTGCCCTTTCCCCTTTCCCCCTTGCCCAATGCCCATTCCCAACTTGTTGCAAAAATAACTTTTCACTAATCGTTGTAGATGAGATGATGTATTAATTAGAGAAAAAGGTGAACAATTGTTATTTTTCTCCCTCTGTTTGTGGTTGCAAAATGGCATCACAGTATTGTATGAGAGTTGTCAAGCGATCGCTAATCGTTTGGAGTCTCGTTTGTACGGTGGATGCCTGCCGCGCTCCCTGGAAAAACATCACATCTATTTCCAACAAGCGCAGTTGCTTACTCATCTCAGTTTGATAAGACTGCACTCGCGAGTCTTCTCCTTGCAAAGAGGCTTCCGTTTGGGACGCTCCGTCAACGCCAATGTCAGCCAAAGGCACAATTTCCTCTACAAACAGCCGCTGCAACGAGGCTACACGCCGCCGCAGTTCTGCTGCAACAATTGGCCCAGTTGTAGCATCTGAGCGTAATTGCTCTAGTAAGGTTACGAATGCCTGATATTTCTCACGGTTTAAAGACATCGATTGCTAGTTAAGATAGTATAAATGTCAAGCAATTTTTCTTATACAATAAACTTTCTTAACCACTTATCAGTACTAAAAGCCTCAAATTCTGATTTGAGGCTTTGTTTGCAATCAATCGATTTTCAAGTTTACGATCCCTGAAATTCACACTGGATGACTACCATTGCCAATTTGGAGAACCATCCTGACACTGTTTTTTCCACCGGTCTAGTGGCAACAGCATCTTCCCACGGTGATGCTGCCAGTTTTGTCTATCTCACATTTATCTACCGATCCCCTTAAGACCCAATTGTATGAGCAGCATAGCTATCAATTCACCAGTCGATCTTGCCATTCCGGAATGGTTAAAGAAATGTTTGAAGGAATTATCGACAACTAGTAGCGGCCAAGGCGAAGATGAGCGAAGGCATAATGAGGCAGTTTTAATTGGTCGAGCATTTGAATTTGCTTACCAACTGCATCAAGGCCAATACCGCAAATCGGGAGAGCCATACATTGCTCATCCCATTGCTGTGGCTGGATTGCTGCGGGACTTGGGAGGTAGTCCTGCTATGATAGCAGCTGGATTTCTTCATGATGTAGTTGAAGATACAGAAGTAACGATTGAAGAAATTGAAGAAAGGTTTGGCCCGGAAGTCCGGCAATTGGTGGAAGGTGTCACCAAACTTTCTAAAATCAATTTCACCAGCAAAACTGAAAGCCAAGCGGAAAATTTCCGGCGAATGTTTTTGGCAATGGCGCAAGATATCCGAGTGATTGTGGTGAAGTTGGCAGACCGTTTGCATAATATGCGAACCTTACAATATATGTCTGAAGCCAGCCGCCGCCGCAGCGCCCAGGAAACACGAGATATCTTTGCACCTTTAGCCAATCGTCTGGGTATCTGGCGAATTAAATGGGAATTAGAAGATTTAGCTTTTAAATATTTGGAACCAGAAGCTTTTCGGGAAATGCAGCAGCATGTTTCCGAAAAACGGACGGCGCGAGAAGAAAAATTGGCTAAAGCTACGGAAACTTTGCGGGAGCGTTTGCAACAAGCTGGAATTCGCTGCCAAGATATCAGCGGCCGCCCCAAACATCTCTATAGCATATACCAAAAAATGCAACGCCAGCAAAAGGAATTTCACGAAATTTACGATTTAGCAGCGCTGCGAATTATTGTCCAAACCAATGAGGAATGCTATCGCGCTCTAGCGATAGTTCATGATGCTTTTCGCCCAATACCAGGGAGATTTAAAGATTATATTGGACTGCCAAAACCAAATCGTTACCAGTCGTTGCACACTGGAGTCATTGGCTTGACTGGTCGTCCTTTGGAAGTGCAAATTCGCACGGTGGAAATGCATCATGTCGCTGAGTATGGGATTGCGGCCCATTGGAAGTATAAAGAAACAGGAGGCTCTAGCAGCCATTTAACAGCCACAGATGAAAAATTTACTTGGCTGCGGCAACTGCTGGAATGGCAAACAGATTTAAAAGATGCCCAAGAATATCTTGATAGCGTCAAAGACAATCTATTTGAAGATGATGTCTATGTCTTCACCCCTAAGGGGGATGTTGTGCCTTTAAGTCCTGGGTCTACAACTATAGATTTTGCCTATCGCATTCACACAGAAGTGGGAAACCATTGTTCGGGGGCGCGGGTTAATGGGCGCATGGTACCTTTGTCAACGCGACTACAAAATGGCGATATTGTGGAGATTCTTACCCAAAAGAACTGCCATCCAAGTTTGGATTGGTTGAATTTTGTCAGGACTTCCGCAGCCAAGTATCGAATTAAACAATGGTACAAGCGATCGCGCCGGGAAGAAAATGTCGCTCGCGGACGAGAATTGTTAGAAAAGGAACTTGGTAAAACTGGTTTTGATAGTCTATTAAAGTCAGAAGCAATGCAGATTGTTACCGAAAAGTGTAACTATCACAGCGTGGAAGACTTACTAGCTGGTTTGGGTTACGGTGAAGTGACATTAAATTTAGTCCTCAATCGTTGGCGAGAAGTGGTGAAGGGACAACAACCAGTTACAGCACCGCTACCATTTCTTCCCAAAGAACCCACATCTACAGCAAAAGCTTTGCGAGATGCGCCTCCAAATACCTCCCGTTCCACAGATTCGCCGATTATTGGCGTAGAAGGATTGGTGTATCATTTAGCTGGGTGTTGTACCCCGATTCCTGGCGAAGCAATCATTGGCGTAGTGACGCGGGGTAGGGGGATTTCAATTCATCGCCAAGGCTGCCATAATCTGGAAAATGTCGAGTGCGAACGCCTAGTACCCGTTAGGTGGAATCCAGCAGCAGAAAACAGCGGTCGTCCGCAAACTTACCCAGTGGATATTCAAATTGAAGCACTTGACCGCGTAGGAGTCTTAAAGGATATTTTATCAAGGCTGAGCGACCAGGGAATCAATGTCCGCCATGCCCAGGTAAAAACTGCCGTTGGTCAACCTGCATTGATGGATTTAGGAATAGATATACGCGATCGCTCTCAACTAGAGCAAGTATTTATGCAAATTAAGAAAATGAGCGACATTTTGAATATCCGCCGCATTGGTCAAATTGACGAATAGTAGGGATCTCAGTATCTCTCTATGATTTGTTGGTAGGGTGCGTTAATTCGGTATGACGCACCATAGTTTTTTTTCAACGCCAAGATACGCAGAGGTTTTTTAAAGATAATTCCTATGTCCTGTACTTAAAAAGGTACTTCAAAAGGGCGATCGTTATGTCAAGAAGAGGGGGTAAGAGGGCAGTTAGTTGCCATCTTACCCCCTAATCCTATATTAGTAGTAAATTTATATTTAAGTGTTTTTTTATACTTTACGCATTGTTAATAATATTTCAGGAAATATATCGATGAAATTAATACCTGCAATCAGCAAGATGTTGACAGGAGAATAATTTTGATTTTTGAAATGTATTTGAGTAATTAAGCCGATAAATCAAGCTTGATTTTCAAAAAATATTTCATTTAGTGGTTTGCAATCAATTACAGTATCAAAATTCTGAGTTTAGCATAGCGTTAACTTATAATTTATCTGCTGTAAATAATGCTTTAGCGCTGAAATTATCTTATCTCCTAATATCTTAACTACAAAAATTAGTGAATGATTTAAACAGCATGAATACTCAAAAGCAAGGCATTATTTTCATTGATTCATCAGTTGATCGCTACGAAATATTGCTGGATTTACTTGTATTAAAACTTGAGCATGTAGTTCTTGACTCCAGCCAAGATGGGGTAGAACAAATTACTCAAATACTGTTACAACACCCTCAAGTAGAAAGCGTCCATATTGTCTCTCATGGTTCTCCTGGTTGCCTTTACCTGGGTAACACCGAACTCAGTCTCAGCAGCTTAGAACGCTATACTCAACAACTACAAAGTTGGTTGTGTTCATCTCTGATACTCTACGGCTGTAATGTTGCTGCTGGGGATGCGGGAGAAGAATTTTTACAGAAGTTGCACCAATTGACAGGAGCGAATATTGCGGCTTCTAATACACCAACAGGTAATGCGGCGTTAGGAGGAGATTGGAATTTACAGGTTCAAATTGGCAAAGATTTTCCAATTGCACATCTGGCATTCCGGCAAGAAACACTTTCCACCTATACTGGAGTGCTTGCTCCTGGTAACCTCGATACTACCTTTGGGGTTGGTGGTAAAGTCATTACAGATATTGGTAGTAGTGACACAGCTTATAGTGTTGCCATTCAAGCAGATGGCAAGATTGTAGTAGTAGGAGAAAGCTACAATAGCAACGGTAACTTTGCAGTAGCTCGCTATAATCCAGATGGTAGCTTGGACAATACCTTTGGGAATAGTGGCAAGGCGATCGCCGATTTTACTAACCAAAGCGATAGAGCTTACACCGTTACCATTCAGTCAGATGGCAAAATTTTAATCGCGGGAATTACCTACAATGGTAACCAAACTGATGCTGCTCTTGTACGCTACAACTCTAATGGCAGCTTAGATACTACCTTTGGGAATGGCGGAAAAGTTGTTACAAACTTTGAGGGTAAAAGCGAATGGATATACAGCATTGCCGTTCAGCCAGACGGCAAAATTGTCGTGGGAGGATCTGTTGATCCGAATGACTTTGCCCTGATACGTTACAACTCAGACGGTAGTCTGGATAGTAGCTTTGGTAACGGGGGTAGGGTGATTACTTCCATGAGCGACGGCCAAGACTTTATTGCAAGCATCCTGATTCAGCCAGACGGTAAGATTGTGGTGACTGGCGGTGTCATGGTTAATGGCAACAATAATTTTATCCTGGCACGTTACAACTCCAATGGCAGTTTAGATACTAATTTTGGCAGTAACGGTAAAGTAATCACAGACTTTCCTGGCACAGATGACTTTGGAAATAGTGTTGCTCTCCAGTCTGATGGCAAAATTGTCGTGGCCGGATCTACTGGGAACATTGGTAGCAATGGAGATTTTGCTCTCGCACGCTATAACTCTAATGGCACCCTGGACACTAGTTTTGGTAATGGCGGTAAGGTTGTTACAGATCTAGGCGGCAATGATGCTGGCCAAAGTTTGGCTATTTTGCAGAATGGCAAAATTGTAGTGTCTGGGTTTGCTCAAAACCCAAGCGATCGCCGTGATTTTGCTTTAGCCGTCTACAACTCCAATGGCAGCTTAGATACCAGCTTTGGCAATAGCGGTAAAGTTATAACTCCTGTTGGGAGTAGTTATTTTCAAGACACTAGGGTTGCCGTTCAGTCTGACGGTAAGATTGTGGTCGCAGGCAGTGACAGCGGTAACTTTGTTGTAGCACGTTACGAGGCACCCTTGAGTAATGTTTCTACTCCCTATGTAACTTATTACAAACTAGCAACCAGCGACTTTCTCCAAGATTGGTCAAATACTAATTTGATTAATACAGATGATGATTGGAGTAATTTACCCAATATTAGGGGTTTTCGAGGTGATGGTTTAGTCAGTACCACGGGTATTAACCCACAAACAGTACTAGCTGATGGTTCTGCCACTCCTATTGATGTGAATGCTAATCAAACTAATCCAAGTACTTACACAAATAGTGGAATTACAGAATTCACATTCAACAATCCAACTATTGCCCTCAGAGGTTCATCAACTGCCACAGCACCGCATTTAGTTCTCTATTTAGATGCTACCGGACGGCAGAATGTTCTACTTAGCTTCACCCTACGTGATATAGATACCTCAACACGCGATGCCATTCAATCTGTTGCCGTACAATACCGCGTTGGGGATACAGGAGATTTTATCAATCTGCCTACAGGTTTTGTACCTGATGCTTCTAATAACGCCTCAACCTTAGCGTCTTATGAGTCACGGGAAGCACGCCTGATTGTTTTATTGCCACCCGAAGCTACCAATCAAGCAAAAGTCCAAGTTCGTTTTATTACTACTGATGCCAATGGAGAAGATGAGTGGATTGGGGTTGATGATATCAAGGTTACTAGTGCGGCTATTGGCACTAATCAGCCACCAATAATTAAAAATGATACTTACTTTGTAGCGGCAAACGGACAATTACAGACTGCTGCTGCCATTACAGCGCTGACTTTAGATAGCGATCGCGGTAACTATATCGGTCAGAGTGATTACTATACCTATAGTCCCACCCCAAATAGGATTAGCGCTGTCCGTGCCTACCCCACAAATCCCAGTAAGAATAATGCTATCCGAATTAGTTTCTCTGGTATCAACGATTGGTGGGATCTTTCATTTGCAGCTCCATTTAATGCTCCACTAACAGCAGGCACAACATACACGGGTGCAGCGCGTTTCCCATTCCAAGCCTCTAATCAGCCTGGTTTAGATGTCAGTGGTAATGGACGAGGTTATAACACTTTAACAGGGGAGTTTACAGTCAACCAAATCACCTACGGTTCTGGGGACGAAATTCTCAACTTTGATGCCACCTTCCAAGAATACGGTGATGGTGACCCTGCCAGCGAAAGCTTCAAAGGCCGTATTCAATACCGTACTACCCCAAACAATTTAGTTGCTGGTGTGTTAACCAATGACTCAGATATTGAAAACACACCACTGAAAGCAACTTTAGTGTCTGGGCCAAACAACGGTAGCCTGATTTTCAATTCTGATGGGTCTTTTACTTACACTCCTAATGCTGGCTTTCAAGGTATTGATACATTCAGCTATAAAGCCAATGATGCGATTGTAGATTCTAATATCGCTACAGTTAATTTATATGTTGGCAATCAAGCACCTACAGTAGCTTTGCCCAGCGCCAACCCCACTTACACTGAAAATGCACCTGCCATCTTCATTGACCCGAATGCAACTGTTACAGACCTTGATTCTCAAAACTTCGATTCAGGTAAATTGACTGTTCACTTCAGTAATGGTGGAAGTGCTGATGACCGTTTGATTATCCAAAGCAACATAACAAATAAAATTCAAGTCAATAACACAAGCTTTTTGCAAGATGGTAGTTTTGTTGGTACTTTCAGTGGCGGTATTGGTACTGAAGACTTAGTAATCAACTTTACTTCTAAAGCTACACCTGCTGCTGTCCAAGCTGTGCTACGCAGTATTAGTTACTTCAACATCTCGGATAATCCGCTTACTATTCCTCGTAACGTTAGCTTTGTGTTAACTGATGGTGATGGTGGTACTAGTGCCACAATATCTAAAACAATTAACCTGACTGCGGTGAATGATGCCCCAGTTATTAGCACAAATCAAAGCTTCAGCATTAGGGAAAATAGCAGTAATGATACGATGGTTGGTACTGTAATTGCTACCGATATTGAAGGAACTAGCTCATTTTTAAACTGGACAATTATTGATGGTAACCTTGACTTCGATGGAGATGGGAAAGCTGCTTTTAGCATCAACCCAACTTCTGGACAAATTATCGTTAGCGATCGCGACGAGCTTGATTTTGAAAATAAGCCGAACTTTCAATTACAAGTTACTGTCAGTGATGGCACGGATACTAGTATTATGCAAGCGATCGCTATTAATTTGATTGATGTTAGCGAAAATACCATCTATGGTACATCTTCAGGCAATAAATTAAATGGTGGTACAACTGATGATACTATCTACGGCAATGCCGGAAATGATTCTTTATACGGTAATGACGGTAGCGATCGCTTGATTGCTGGTGTTGGCAATGACTACCTTTTTGGTGGTGCAGGTGATGATATTCTTGATGGTGGTGATGGCACCGACTCAATTAGGGAATCTGCTGATATCAACTTTACTTTAACTAATACTCAATTATTTGGTTTAGGTAATGATAGCTTCATTAATATTGAACGCGTGACCCTGACGGGTGGTATTAGTGATAATACTTTAGATGCATCATCATTCACAATTGCCAGTGTCTATCTTTATGGCGGTAATGGTCATGATAGTATCTTGGGTGGTAGTCAAAATGATTACCTAAACGGGCAGAATGGCAGCGATCGCCTGATTGGTAACGCTGGAAATGACAAGCTTTATGGTGGTGCAGGTGATGATACTTTGATGGGTGGTGCTGGTAATGATGCACTCTATGGACAAGCAGGTACTGATATTTTTGTTCTCGCTTCAGGAAACGGTAGTGATACCATCTTTGATTTTAAAGATGGTATTGACAAACTTGGTTTATTAGGGAGTTTAACTTATGGGGCTTTAACTATCTCAGCAAGTGCTACTAAGACTTCGATTCGGATTACTTCCACTGATGAGGTATTAGCTATTTTGAACAACATCAAACCTAGCTTGATTACTGAAAGTGATTTTGTCGCAATTCTGTAATGGTGAGTAATATCATGTCCGGTTGAAGACTTATCATTAGGACTATTTTTTTGATAAATGATTAGTGGTCTGTCCCATTAATTTTGATGAGTTTGTAGTAAGCACTTCAGTGCTTAAAAATCAAGGACTAAAGTCCTAACTACAAACTTATTTATCTCTCAGAACTAATGGGACAGACTATTAGGCGGATATGATATGATTTTCAATTGCATTAATTTTGATGGGTTAGCGGTGGTCAGATCCCTGACTTTTTCAATAGGTCGGGGATCTTAGTTTTCAGAATTAATGGGCAAAATTACTGTAAATGTAGAACCTTTTCCCAGTTGGGAATCCACTTGAATTTCACCATGCATTAACTGAACTAACTGGGACACTATTGCTAAGCCTAATCCTGTACCATCAGAACTTTGTACCTTTGGAGCAGTTAGTTCGCGAAAATAGGGATTGAAGATTTGTGTTTGAACATCTGGGGAAATACCAATTCCAGTATCAGTAACGGAAATCGCCCACTGCTGTTGAGATATCCTCCAACAGTGCAAATGAATTGAACCGGATTCTGTGTAGCGAATTGCGTTACTCAATAGATTTGTGAGAATTTGCTGAAACCGCAGAGGATCTATAATAACTTCATTTGGGGCGCGATCGCATTCAACAACCAAGGATAATTCTTTAGCAGCCACCAGTGGTTCAATCATCTCTCTGACTGAATTGATTAAACTACGCACATCGATTTGAGTGGACTGCAATTTCATCTGTCCGGCACCATAACGCGAAATTTCCAAAGTATCGTTAATTAGCTGGACAAGAAGTCTACCACTTTTGAGGACTCGCTCGATACTTTCAAGATTGGTATAGGTGTCCTTGAGTTCTGGTTGTTGACGTTGCTGGCGGAGAAATAAATCTGCATAACCGATGATTGAAGTCAACGGCGTTTTTAGTTCATGAGCTAAATGAGACAGGCTTTCTTTACTAGCACGAACTAAACGAGTTAACTCTTGGTTAGTCAAGCGCAACTGACTTTGGAGTTGTTTGAGTTCTTCTAATCGTTCTTGAGTATAACTGTTAAAGCAACGGGCGATCGCTTCACCAAACCTCTTCGTTTTACAAGCATCATGCCATCAATTAATATTACTCAATTTTTGAACTGCTATAGATATTTTTTGACAGCAAATTGATGAAAAAATCATTATTTAGAGTTGTACATAATTTTAAAACATTATATTTTCCTGTTAAATAATCTCCAGCTATCTAGCTAATAAAGTAGATAAATCATACAAAAACCTGACAAAATTTTGATACAGTAAATGTAGGGTGTGTTATGCCTTATGCTAACGCACCGTCAAGAATTTGTGCTTGAAAACCTTGATTTTGACTTTTGAGTCCTCAATCAGTTTAAGCTTTGTACTACTAATCTTATTAGTGAGATAAATTTATGCAAAATGTATTTCCTGGTGAAGTATTTGCTAACACCGATGATTTTGACATTGGTATTCGCCAACTATTACCGCGATACGATGAAATGTTGGAGGTAATTACTCGTTGTTTACCTTCCACTAGTGGCCGTCTTTTAGAATTAGGCTGTGGTACGGGTGAAGTTAGTATCAAGATTCTCGAACGTTGTCCAGATGCTCAAGTAATTGCCTTAGATTATTCACCCCGAATGCTGGAATTTGCCCAAGATAAAATCACAAAAGCAGGATATAAAAAACGCTGGATTGGTATAGAAGCCGACTTTGGTGACTGGGCAAATAATCCAAATAAATTTGATATTGGTGGCGAATTTGATGCTTGTATTTCATCCTTAGCAATCCACCATCTCGAAGATGAGATGAAATTGAAATTATTCGAGCAAATTGCTGCTAGCCTCATTCAAGAAGGTTGTTTTTGGAATGCAGACCCACTTCTACCAGAATCTCCAATTTTAGCAGGAGTTTACAAAATGGCACGAGAGGAATGGGTAGTTCAACAAGGAATTAATTTGACGGAAATTAGCGCCAAACGTGGTATTAGCACTACTCAAGGTTACTCTAATCAAGATCGGCTAGCCACTTTAGATGCCCATTTACAGATGCTAACTAAAGCTGGATTTCAGACAGTGGCAGTACCTTGGAAATATTATGGTTTAACGGTATTTGGTGGCTGGTTGCAAAAATTTTAGATTTCGGACACCAAAATTCGAGATTAATAGAATGTTCAGATTCCCGACTTGATAAATATAAAGATTAGACCTCTTGCAATCAATTGCTTTTTGGACTCTTGTGGTCAAAGGGATGCATCTTTATTGGGGAAAGGGAAAATACCAAACATGCACCCCCTTTCCCCTGCCCCTTTTCCCTACTTCTGCAAGAAGTCTATTGTTGGCTGTTGACGGTTAACGGTTAACAGTCAACAGTAAACACCGATATTTTTCAAATCTAAAATATGATTACTACATACGAGTTTACTTTGATTTTTCAAATTATTTATATACACAGATAATGGGAAATAAGGCTTTTTAAGTTCTAGCTAGCTTCCGAAAAATCAAATCAAAGTCGAATAGTAACAAAATGGCAATAAATAATATTATTTGCTTGAAAAAGGAACTATTATATAAACGCATTGGTCTAGAGGGAGTGTTGAATTTCAAGTTCTGAGCTTTGAGTGGAATCTCCTAACTTTAGTTAGACGATTGAACAAAGAACTTGTCTGTTTAGCAAAAGTACCCCATGAGGGTACTGTGCATACTCCCGTGACTTATCTGAAAATACAAAGTAGAAAATTTGCTTGCTTAAAGACACCAGGGACACAGGATTAGATTGGTTTTTCTGCTTTTTTCAATTATTGGAGTTAAACCCACTGTTTGCCATCACTTAGTTTCAAAAGGAGAATATCTTGGATGGCTCGAAATAAAAAGAAATCAGCCAGGTTTAAGCATGAGCATCCACTTTACTCTAGATGCCCAATTTGTTGTATTGTCCCACCGCACATGCTGGAAAATGTCGTAGTAAATGGGAGTCCCCAGCAGCGGAGTTGGGCTTTTCATACATTAAATGTTTCGGCACAGCTTCGCGGACGAAGAGACATCATTGGTAGTATCTCCTTTGCACCTTCTCCCGGTGAGAAGCGCCGCACCATTTACGATGCCAAAAATGGGCAGCAACTTCCTGGAACACTGGTGCGTAGCGAAGGCGATCCTCCCAGCAACGACATAGCAGTGAATGAAGCTTATGATGCTGCTGGTGCGACTTATGACTTGTTTCATGAGATATTCGATCGCAATTCCATTGACGACAAAGGTCTACGTTTAGACTCCACCGTGCATTATGGCGTCAAATACGACAACGCCTTTTGGAACGGCGACCAAATGGTTTATGGTGATGGTGACGGAGAACTGTTTCAACGCTTCACAATCTCAATTGATGTGATTGGTCATGAATTAACTCATGGCGTCACTCAGTACGAAGCAGGTTTACAGTATTATGGCGAACCAGGGGCATTGAATGAATCGTTTTCTGATGTCTTTGGTGCCTTAGTAAAACAAAAAGCTAAAAATCAAACTGCACAAGAAGCAGATTGGATTATTGGTGAAGGTCTTTTGGCATCCACAGTCAAAGGTGTTGGTATCCGTTCCATGAAAGCACCGGGAACAGCATACGATGACCCAGTACTAGGTAAAGATCCGCAACCAGGGCACATGAAAGATAAGTATACTGGCTTTGAAGATAACGCTGGAGTGCATATCAATTCAGGAATTCCTAACCGTGCCTTTTATCTAGCGGCTGTTGAAATTGGCGGCTATGCTTGGGAGAAAGCTGGTAAAATATGGTACATAGCATTACGCGATCGCCTGCGTGCAAAAGCTGATTTTCAAAAAGCTGCCAACGTCACCATTCAAGTTGCAGGCGAACTCTACGGTAATGACAGTAGCGAACAAAAAGCCGTACAGAACGCTTGGCAAAAGGTAGGAGTTATCTAAACTTTTAGCTGTGCTATCTGTTGTTGCTAAACTGGGAGGTGAGAATTCTCATCTTCCAGTCTTTGCATTTCTCCCACTCAGTAGCACAACGGAGAGCAAACAAATGCGGATATCTTTGGAACGCACCGGCGGCTTTGCTGGAATTACGAAAAAAACAACGGTTGATACAGCCGAACTCCCAGCAAACGAAGCTAAAACCCTTCCCCAACTAGTGGAAGCTGCTGATTTATTTAGGCTACCAGAACGAATTACCTCGCCTAATCCCCAGAGCGATCGCTTTCAATATAAATTAACAGTGGAAGATAACGGTAAGCAGCATACGGTAACTGTTAGCGAAGCCGTATTACCAGGAACTTTAAGACCCCTGATTGAATGGCTACAAAACATGTCACAAAAAAGGTAATTTCCTCAATTAACAACTTCATTTTTAATAAAAAATCCAGTCAAGGCAATATCAAAATTAATGCCCAAGGTGAATCACCATAAACAGGAGAATGTAAATTTGTGGGTGAAGAGAATATAAATTTTAACTCCACACAAGAAAACCAAACAGATGATTTTTTACATGTAGCATCTATCAAAGAAGACTGGGGTGGAGATGGAACAGGGCGGATGAATTTATCAGGAAGGTGTACAGCAATTTCCCAAGAATATGTACCCAGGAAGTACCAATTTTTTGATACAAATACTGTATCAGAAAAACATCATTGGCGAGTGAATGGAATGCCAAATGATGTAGGATTTGGAAGTAGGCGATCGCTAACTTGGCATGATTGTGGTGCATCCACTTCCAAAGTAGTTTTACCGCCTAACTTTGAAGCACCTTCTGGCTATTTTACTGCGGATTTAGAAATTTTTATCTTAAAAGGTGCAATTCAATTAGGTGAGTGGCAATTAAACAAACATGGCTACTCTTTTATTCCCGCAGGTGTGAAAGTCGGCCCTTGGAAAGTGCTAGGAAATGCACAAGTTGAAATTCTGTGGATGGAGAACGGCCCAGTCAGATTAGAGTATAAAAATGCATTAAATAATCATCCCCTCGCTCAAGTAAAAGATTTTATTCCAGCATTGGATAGCAAACTACTACCCTGGGGAAAAACAGATACAGTTCAATTTGAACAATCCAAAAAAAAGTACCTGAGAAAAGCTAATAACGGCGGTGGGGTATGGTTGCTGACAATTTTGCCTCATTATGATAGCAGATATCCAATGATTCAATGTTATAACGAAGAAGCATATTGCTTATCTGGATACTGCGATATAGGGGATTTTCGATTTGTAAAGAATTGCTTTGGTTATGTTCCTAGCTTTACAATTTCTCCTTGGCATAGAACAGATGATGGTTGCTTATTCTTTATCCGAGTTGATAGAGATTTATCAAAACTTGGAACAGTATTATCATATCCACAACATTGAGGAAGAATTCAGAATTCAGAATTCAGAATTCAGAATTCACAACTCCTAACTCCTAACTCCCAACTCCTAACTCCTAACTCCTAACTCCCAACTCCTAACTCCTAACTCCTAACTCCTAACTCCTAACTCCCAACTCCTAACTCCTAACTCCTAACTCCCAACTCCTAACTCCTAACTCCTAACTCCCAACTCCTAACTCTTAACTCCCAACTCCCAACTCCCAACCCCTAACTCCTAATTCTTTATCTCTATTCATTTTTAACTTGACAAACTACTAGAATATCTTTTCAAATATCGCCCTGTGGGTGAACCTAGAATCTCTCCATTGTTGTAAATCAAATTTCCACGTAAAAAGGTACTTTTTACCTTTCCAGTTAATTCCATGCCTTCAAAAGGTGTATAACCTTGTTGTGATTCTGACTCTGCCGCACGCACTACAAAACTTTCATTCGGGTCTACTAAAACCAAATCGGCATCATAGCCAATAGCAATGTCACCTTTTTCTAATAAACCAAAGCGCCGCGATGGGTTCCAAGATAGTAACTTAGCCATGTGGTTGTAAGACATTCCCCGCTTACTACCTTCACTAAATACACCAGAAAGTAAATATTCTGTACCGCCAAAACCAGATTTTGCTAACCAAATATTATTGGGATTTTTTGCACTTCTTTTTTGTTCCGCAGAACAACAAGCATGGTCGCTAACTATCCAATCTACTTGATTGTTAAGTACTGCTTGCCATAGATATTCAACATCAGCACGAGGACGAATAGGTGGGTTTACTTTTGCCCAAATTGTATTCGGAGTATCCACATCTAATAACAAATGTCCCACAGTAACTTCTCGACGAAAATTGATGTGAGGAAAAGCAGTTTGCATCGTCAAAGCTGCTTCCATTGCTTTACGAGAACTCAGATGCAATAAATTGATATTTACACAATTAGTTTCATGTGCCAAATAAGCAGCAATGCAAATTGCTAAACCTTCAGAATGAGGAGGACGCGCTGCACTGTAAGCGTGGAGTCCGCTAAGACTAAAGTCATTTTCAACTATTTTGGTGTAGGCGTTCAGAATTTCTGCTACTTCGCAATGCAAACTTAAGCTGATAGTATCTCGCGCTTGTGGATGTTTTTCTATCAAGCGAGTTAGACCGCGCATAATAAATTCAAAATGAGCGAAATCGTAGCGTTCTTCTTTATTAATCATCAAAAATAGATTTTGCTGGTCTGACAAACCATGCAACCCATAGCCGCCATAAAACATGAAAATTTTAAACGAACACACACCGTGTTCTTCAAACAATAAAGGTATTTCGTCAATGTGCTGGCTGGCTATGGGTGCAATGTGATAGCTATAATCAACAAAAAAATTACCTGCGGATAACGCTAAAACCTCTGGAAAAAAATCTTGATAAGAACCGCCTTTATTGAGATAATACTGCCCTGTACGAATGTAATTTAAACTAGTAGTTACCCCTCCCATCGCCGCTGCCTTGCTTTCAGTTACAGCGTCTTTATCGAGGGGTTGATAAATTCCAATGTGCATATGGGCATCCACTACTCCAGGAAACCCCAGCAAGTTTTTGGCATCAAACACTTCTTTAGCTGTGTCTGGGCTAATATGAGAAGCAATACTAGCAAATTTGCCATCTTTAATTCCTAAATCAAGTAGTTCGATGGCATTATCGTGGGGACGAACTACCCGCACATTTTTGATAACTCGATCTAATAGGGAAGCTTCAGACACAGTAGATCTCACACTAAAATGAGTTTAGTTAGGAATTTCCACATCGTACTGGGACGCAGACTAAATACCATCAACATGTAACAGTTTTTTATGAAATCATCTTCAGGAGTAAAGACAATGGAAAGTTTTAATGAATATCATTTAGACCCAGAACAATTTTTGTTTCTGAAAATTTTTCAAGATAATTGGCAAATCATTAGAGATGAGTTTACATACTTTATTCAAAATGCATCTGAAGAAGAATTAAAATTCACTTACGATGTTCTGGGCCCTAAAAATAAAACGATTAAAACCAAGGGAAATTCTAAATACAGTGCTTTTGGGATTTTATTTCAAGGTCTTTTTATTGAAAAATATATCAAAAAGCATCAAATACAATATCCTGATTTTGGTTCAGAGGACGCATCAGCCAAAGCGTTACTATTAAGAGAAAAATATTTTCCTCATTTGACTCAGGTAATTGAAAAAGTTAACTTTGAACATGATGAAATTATCAGAAATGCCTATTTTGGTACATTTCATCCAGGCTTAGATATCAAACTACATGTGAACTATAACCCTCACATGAATCGTGGTTATTTAGGATTAATTGTGCCAGAGGGCGATGTGGCGATGAAAATATGCCACGAACAGCTTTATTGGCATGAGGGACAAATTATGGTTTTAGATCACAGTTATCCACATTGTCCGCATAATTACACTAATTACGATCGCACTGTTTTAGTTATAGACTTTTTTAAACCGGATCGACCTAGAGAACAAGTGATGCAATTTGAAAAAGAGCAAGTTATCCAACGTATGGAAGACAATCCTTACAGCTTGGGTGTTTTTGGTAAAAGCGATAAAGCTGAGATAGAAGATTTTATCAAGTATGGTTTAGCCCATCAATTAGAGTGGGATAAAGCTTTATGATGCTGTGGCAGGGAAAAGTAATAAAGTTGGGCATTGGGGATTTTTTCCTAGCCTATGGCTACCCAAACCTTTAATTTTTCGCTTACTGTACGTAAGTCCTAAAGAAGTCTATTGACTCAATGAGGCTGTTGACAGTCAACAGTCAACTATCAACAACCACCACAATTATGCTTTTTTACCGCGCATCATCTTACTGTAATGACAATTGAGACCGCCTATTAATTTGCGGCCAATTGACTACATTCCACCAATTATTTAAATAGTCAGCACGACGGTTGCGATATTTCAAATAATAAGCGTGTTCCCACACATCATTTCCTAAAATCGGATAGAAACCATCCATAATGGGATTATCTTGATTGGCTGTAGTCACAATCTGGAGTTGATTTTGGGGATTACGCACTAGCCAAACCCAACCACTACCAAAACGACCTGCACCAGTAGCGTTAAACTCTTTTTTAAAGGCATCGAAACTACCAAAAGTTTTGTTAATTTCTTGAGCGAACGCTCCTGTTGGTTCTCCTCCACCTTGGGGACTCATCAGTTGCCAAAAAATCGTGTGATTGAGGTGACCGCCAGCGTTATTACGCACTTTTGTCCGAATATTTTCAGGTACGCTGTTCAAATCTAATAATAAGCTTTCAACACTTCTTTTTTGCAACTCTGGATATTGTTTCAATGCATCATTTAAGTTGTTGACATAGGCTGCATGATGGGCGCTATGATGCAATTTCATTGTTTCAGCGTCAATGGCTTTTGTCAGCGCTCCATAAGCATAAGGTAATGGTGGTAATTGTGCCGGATAAGCGCTCAATGCCCTATTAGGATAAGCTACGGAAAGAAGCGATTTATCACTTGTTGTTGGTGTTGTTGTAGGTTGTGCTTCAGCTATGGGTAGAGGATTGTAAGAGTTGAGGAGAATGACCAGGACAATTGTTGTGAGAACACAAATTACGGTTTCTCGCCAAAATCTTATCATAAATTATTACCTCTAAATAAATATTAGTAATTTGTAATCTAATGATTGAGTCTTCTTTTACAGCCCAATCAATCTAGATATATGTCTTATATCATAAATCTGCATAACTACAGACCAAAAAACTCTTTTTATCTCCACAGCTGATATCAAATTCAGATAATCACTGATTAAGTTAATCATCTAAATTAATTTATCAGCTGATTCGAGCGACAATATTCAATAAAATAGAATTAATAATTGCCAAAGCAATTGAACCACTTAACGCACTCCAAAAACCCCACCTCAAGCGAAAACCTTCTACTAGATAAGCCGCCAGAGCAAAAATAATTGCATTCAAAATAAAGAAGAATAAGCCCACAGTCAGGATAATGAGGGGAAGGGTAAACAAACTAAGTATTGGCAGCAAAATTGCATTTAAAATTCCGAAAACAACAGCAGCGATCGCCGCTTTTTTAAAACTATCAATCTCTATACCCAAAGGTAATTTAGAAATAATCAAAAAACTGACAGTTGTAACTAACCAAGTCAGGAGAATGTCCAACATCATTACTTCTCCAATTATTTGTATGAATGCAGCAGTTAATTTTCAAATCAGCTTAAGTAATATTTATTACCCAAAAACAACTTGGTATAATATCTAGCAAAATTTTATCAATTATCTTACAAATTTTAGCATAAAATTATTTGCATTTTCTGTCTGTTGTATAATTTATTCCCTTGGATATATAGCTGTAAATTATAAGCAAAACTCTTGGCAGATATAGGTGAAATTTTATTTTGGTAAACCTATAATTAAAAGCTTGTAAATCTGACATTTGAACTTTCATCTAATGTACTTAAAATACCACCATCAATTTTAGTTAATTAAAACACAACTAAATAAATTGAATCCGTCAACACACTGATTTACGTAAATTGTCAATATGTAAATCTTTGAAAAATAGACAAAACCAAGGATTTTTATAGCCAAACTTTCTCAAACTTGAGTATTAAAGACAAAAGCAAAAATGGTAAGTAATATGTATGATAATCAAACCCTACAAAAAGCTGTAGTAGCCAATAAAAATTTAGACCAGATAATCCACAATGAAGCTAAAAAGGAGCAACCACCAACCAATCAATTGACTATTCCCGATATCGCTATATCTTTATCGCCCCTTGGATTTATCATCGGTTGGGTAGTTTTTTTAGTAGTTTTGCAAAAAATCAGGTCTTTTTTAGACCAAAAAATGGTTTTTCCCACTAATACTTCACACAAAGTTCCTTGTAAAAACTGTCGATTTTACTCAAATAATAATTATATCAAATGTGCGGTGAAACCTTGTATTGTACTAACTGAAGAAGCCATGAATTGTCCGGAATATTCACCAATTCATAAGAGATTTGGCTCGAAAAAATTTCCGTGAATACAAAAGTATTGAATAAATTAAGAGTATAATCAAGCATCAAAGAAAATTCTTGAAAACTAATACAACAGATTTTATTAGACTTCTTGCAGAAGTCGGGGAAAGGGGGTGCATGTTTGGTATTTTCCCTTTCCCCTTTAACCTTTTCCCTTTTCCCTTTTCCTAGAAGAGTGCAAAAAGCAATTGATTGCAAGAGGTCTATTGTTTGTTGCGGGGGTAAAGTGTACCAAATACAGGATTTTTTCTTCCCCTACACCCTATTCTTGGTCAACCGTCAACAACCAACACGAAAAAGTATGCAACACTAAATGCTACTAATTTATCGTATCTGCGTGCCTAAGTCTCGCTGACGCCGTAACCAATGTGCCACATCATTAGCAGTGATGATGCCTTTAAGGGAACCATTTTGAGTCACTAAGACGCGACGAATTCCTGATTCTTGCATTTTTTCCAAGACCTGAGACATTTGTTCTTCTGGACGAACACTAACTCCTGTATGCATGGGAATCATCGTATCTCTAACAGTGCGATCGCCCCATTCTTGCCGTGGCACATCCTTGACTTCATTTAAAGTGATAATACCAACAGGATGGCTATTTTCAACTACTGGAAAAGACTGATAGCGGCGACTGAGAAAATATTTATCTACTAAATCTTGTAGCGTCAAATCAGTATTTACCGTTTCTGGGTAGGGAGTCATAATTTGCTGTGCCCTCACCCCCTCAAGAGTTCTACGGATTAACAGCTCTTCGTAACCGGCTTCTGCGGCATTGTATAAGAACCAACCAATCAAAATTAACCACAGTCCACTCAACAAAGCTGAACCAAACAACTCCCAAAAACCAAGGGCAATCAATAAATATGCTAACCATTTACCACCATTGGAGGCGATTTGAGTCGCCTTTTGTTGATTGCCAGTATACTTCCAGATAATCGAGCGAAAAACGCGACCGCCATCTAAAGGAAATCCAGGCAGCATATTGAAGATAGCGAGGATGAGGTTAATGGAAGCGAGGTAAGACGCAACACCTGTAACCACAACACTCCATGCCGCAGCTTTACCGACATACCAAATTAAACCAAACACCGCAGCCAGCAGCAAGCTAGTAAGAGGCCCCACAATAGCAATTTGGAACTCATCATCAGGACGTTCCGCATCCATGCGAGTGCGCGACACCCCGCCAAAGATAAATAAAGTGATACCTTCCACAGGAATTCCTTTGGCTCTAGCAACAAGCGAGTGCGAAACTTCATGAGCCAGCAGCGACGCAAAGAACAAAAGCGTTGCTACTAAACCCATACCGAAATAAGTTGCATTGGACAGTCCTGGATAGTTGCTTGGAAATAGACCTGCGCTTAACGTCCATAGAACCAGGAAAACAATTAACAGCCAAGACAAATCTACTCGGATTTCAAACCCGAAAATAGAACCTAAGCGAAAACCGTGCATATATTCCTCTTTATTTAAAGCAATTTTTTCTATAAATGCTGTTATGAAAAAAATAAACAGACCAGTTATACTAAATCACCAAAAGCATAAGAAATCAGAATTTTGTCTTCCTCTGGCAAACGATAGATGTTGGAAAGTTATAGCAATTTGAAAAAAGAATGAGACAAATGTATAGTACGGGTGCAAAGCTTTGCATCCATAAAGATTTTGGATCTGTTGCAAAGATTTTTTGAATCGGTATTAGTACCCCAACACCCAAGCCTTCAGAACAAGCATCATGGCATCGCGTTCTACCTGTCCTAACACCGGATCGACCAACATCGCTGTTTTAGTTTCTAAATCTACAACTAAACCAAGTACATGTACTTATTTTTGGGTCAAATAGCATCGAAATATTATGTACAGCTTCATATTCAATTGTATAATTCCTAACTCCTAACTCCTAACTCTCAATGACCAATTACCAATGACTAAACTGATAAAATATACATTCTAAGGCAAAAATAAAATTTTAATTCACGCGGTATAACCGTTTTTTGCCCTAAATACAGGGAGCCATTATAAGGATAACAACTGTGAATCTGTCATCGTTAGGTTTTTTTCGCAGTTTACGTAAAGATAACCACCAATTTGCGGTAATTGGGCTAGGTCGTTTTGGTAGATCTGTTTGTTCGACATTGCACAATTTTGGTTATCAAGTCTTAGCAACAGATATTGATGAAAAACGAGTTTCCCAAGCATTAACTGAGGAAATAGTTGGTCATGCTTTGCAACTAGATTCTACTGAACCAGCTGCACTCAAAGAAGCTGGAGTTTTTGAATTCGATACCGTAATTGTAGCGATCGGTAACTACGTTCAGGAAAGCATTATCACCACTCTGAATGTCAAAGAGGCTGGTGTACCCCACGTAGTTGCAAAAGCTTCTAGTGAAGTTCACTGTAAACTGTTACGGCGAGTAGGAGCAGATCATGTTATTTTTCCTGAATACGAAGCGGGTTGTGCCTTAGCGCGTACACTCACCAAGCCATCAATCTTAGATCGGTTTGACCTCGACCCAGATAACAGTATTGTGGAATTAATTGTACCCGATGAATTTCACGGCAGAACCATCAGCGAACTTCAACTTCGCAACCGCTACGGTTTAAATTTGCTAGCCGTGAGTCAGGATGGTAAATTTCAAATTAATCCTGACCCCACCAAGCGTTTAGAACGTGGTTCAGTAATGGTAGTTATTGGTTGCAATAGAGATATCAATCGTTTGCCGATTTAATAAAGTTGGGCATGGGGCAAGCAGGAGGTGTGGGAGGTGTGGGAGGTGTGGGAGGTGTGGGAGGTGTGGGAGGTGTGGGAGGTG
>NZ_JACKZU010000805.1:0-428 GCF_014222165.1 Nostoc sp. 2RC | reverse complement strand
GTAGGCAATTATTATTTGTTATATCAAGCTGATGGTAATAACAATATCGCCGAAAGTAATGAAAATAATAATATTGTGGCTAAAGCGATCGCTATTAAAAAAGCTGATTTAATTATCCAAAATGCTGTTAATCCCAGTGTAGGGTCAGTGAGTGAAAGTATTGAAGTCAGCTATCAAGTGAAAAATCAAGGCACGGGTAGTGCAGGCTATCAACAAACAAAGTTTTATCTTTCAACAAATACAACCTTAAGCAACGATGATATCTATTTAGGTTCTGATTATCTCAGTCCAATAGCTGCGGGTGTTTCTAGCGGTTCAACAACTACAATTAACATCAATAATAGTATTGCAGTAGGCAATTATTATTTGTTATATCAAGCTGATGGTAATAACAATATCGCCGAAAGTAATGAAAATAATAATATTGT
>NZ_JACKZU010000113.1:0-21520 GCF_014222165.1 Nostoc sp. 2RC | reverse complement strand
GTTCTATATAGTAGTATTCAGAATTAGAAGTGATTTATAAAGTGAAAATAAAATTAATGTAGTGGACTGACACAGCTAAAAGAGTGCATTAGTAAACTCTTGTGGGGTGGGCATCCTGCCCGCCCGGAGAGGTGAGGACATCCATCCCACAATAAAATCTATTGCAACATTTAAGGCTTGCCACGCCACTACAAATACTTAATTTTGTTCAAAAATTTAACTAAATTTTTGTACTAAAATTTTTCCTTCCTTGATTTGGAAGTTTTTAATTAAAAGAACGCAAAAAATTACCTAAACTTTCATTAAATTTGAAGTCAGGTTCATTAACTTAGTAATTAGGTATTACAAGGGATTAGGTAATAAGAAATACAAAAAAACGCTAATATTTAGTAATTTTCCATCAGGCATAAATAATACTATTTAGCGTATCGTTTATTTCCTAGCAACTTGCTTGATGCCTAGAATGGTTGATTTTAATGAGTATTTAATATTTAAAACTTAAAGTATTTATAATTTATCACAAAACTGATACAATCACCATATTTTCGATAGATAATGTGATGATTTTGTGTATTTGTAACCAAATAGCTGCAAAAGTCTAGTAATATACTACAGTATATAACTGTATTCCCATCTAGTAAGTGTAGATTTAGCGGAGGCAATAGGATGAGTTTGTGGCAGCGCCCACTAGAAATATTACAAGCGATTGCTGAACGTAGAATTAACCGGTTCAGAGTAAATTCGCTCAAAGGATTTGTATCGCTTTTTTTGGCAGGAACAATGTTGAGTGTGGCGCTTGCCGCCTGCTCTGGTGGAGAGGGGGGCAGTTCTTCTACAGAAACTCCTAGTGCTAGTCCTGTGGCTGCAAGTAAAAGTAATGTTGAACTGACACTAGTTTCCTTTGCAGTTACCAAAGCTGCTCACGAAGCCATCATTCCTAAATTTGTAGAACAGTGGAAGAAAGACCATAACCAAACTGTGACTTTCAAACAAAGCTATGGCGGTTTTGGTTTTCAAAATCGTGCCGTCATCGATGGGTTGGGAGCAGATGTTGTTTACTTAGCACTGGCAGGAGACACCACAAAGATTGAAAAGGCTGGATTAATTCAATCAGGATGGGAAAAAGAAGTTCCCAATAACGGTATTGTCTCTAAATCTGTAGCAGCAATCATCACTCGCCCTGGCAACCCCAAAGGCGTCAAAACTTGGGAAGATTTGGTCACAAAAAATGTCAAGTTGATTACTGCTGACCCCAAAACCTCAGGCATTGCTAAGTGGAATTTCTTGGCACTGTGGAACTCCATAATTAAAACAGGTGGAGATGAGGCCAAAGCAACTGAATTTGTCACCAAAGTTTACAACAATGTACCTATCCTGACTAAAGATGCACGGGAAGCCACCGACGCATTTGCTAAACAGGGTCAAGGAGATGTCTTAATTAACTACGAAAACGAAGTTATTCTGGCACAACAAAAAGGTGAGAAAGTAGATTACGTCATCCCCGATGTGAATATATCCATCGACAATCCCATTGCTGTAGTAGATAAAAACGTTGATAAGCACGGTACGCGGGAAGTTGCTGAAGGTTTTGTGAAATTCCTATATACACCAGAAGCACAACAAGAGTTTATTAAATTAGGATTCAGACCTGTAGATGAAACTTTAGCTCAAACTAAAGAAGTTACAGATAAGTTTCCCAAGGTGCAAACTTTAGGTACAGTTCAAGATTTTGGTGGTTGGGAAGAAATTGATAAAAAATTCTTCGCAGATGGGGGTGTGTTCGATAAGATACAAGCCCAAAAGAAAAGGTAATTCAGAAAAGAATTCAGAATTCAGAATTCAGGAATCAGAATCCGAAATTGTAGTATTGTGCTTCAGCTGTTATCTACTTCTGTGCTGAAGCAAGCTGTATCTTAAGTTATGCAGAATACAATACCTAACTGAACAGGACTTACGCAAGTGTCACAAAAAATCAATTTTTTTGCTTGTAGTAAGGACTTCAGTCCTTATTAGAGGACTAAAGTACTCACTACAAACTTAAAATAATATGCCAGTTGCGTAAGTCTTACTAAATTCTGATTCCTGACTGGAGCTTTCTCATTCTCCAGCTTTGCGAGTGAACTCTTTATTTAGTTATTGAAAAGAATTCACAACCCAAAATTAATTATTCTGAATTCTGACTTCTGACTTCTGACTTCTGACTTCTGACTTCTGACTTCTGACTCCTGAATTCTGACTCCTGAATTCTGACTTCTGACTTCTAACTTCTAACTTCTTTTTAAATTTTGAATTTTTGACTATGACGACTGTATCTCCTCCTGTAGAAGTCGAACATAAAACATCATTGTGGAAGAAATTGCAGCAAGTTCCGTGGACTTGGCGAATTACCATCGCCTACTTGACGGTGATGTTGTTTATCCCCATAATTGCGATGTTTTTGAAAGCAAGTACTGAACCTCCAGCTAGGTTTTGGGCGATCGCAACTAGCGATATTGCATTAGCAACATACAATGTAACTTTTGTAACTTCATTGTTTGCTGCACTACTCAATGGCGTATTTGGTACTTTGATTGCTTGGGTTTTAGTCCGCTACGACTTTCCGTTGAAACGCTTGGTTGATGCCACAGTAGATTTACCTTTTGCCTTGCCAACTGCGGTAGCAGGTTTAACACTGGCAACAGTTTATAGCGACAACGGTTGGATAGGCTCACTGCTATCACCTCTAGGAATTAAAATATCTTTTACTCGCACAGGAGTAGCCCTAGCAATGATTTTTATCTCACTGCCTTTTGTGGTGAGAACTGTGCAACCCGTACTCCAGGAAATGGAACATGAAATTGAAGAAGCTGCTTGGTGTTTGGGTGCTTCTCAATGGCAGACATTTTGGAAAGTGATTTTGCCGCCATTATTTCCGACAATTTTGACTGGTATTGCCTTGGGTTTTTCCCGTGCAGTTGGAGAGTATGGTTCAACTGTGATTATTTCTTCTAATACACCATTCCAAGATTTAATCGCACCTGTGTTGATTTTCCAAAGATTAGAGCAGTATGACTATTCTGGTGCAACAGTAATTGGCATAGTTCTACTATCAATTTCATTGATATTGCTATTGGCAATTAATTTTTTACAAGCATGGGCAAGGCGATATGACAGTAGATAAGCCAAGTTTTCACTCATCTGCATCTGATGAAATTAAAGATACAGCCAAACCAAAAGAGCAGAAAAAGTGGGTACCAATAGTTTTAATTGGTATTGCCATCGCCTATTTAAGCTTAGTTCAATATCTGCCTGCAATTAACGTTTTTGTCCAAGCCTTCAGCAAAGGAGTCGGGCCATTTCTATCTAACCTGACACGACCAGCCTTTCTCCATGCAGCTTGGTTGACACTATTGTTGGCTGCCATTTCTCTCCCATTAAATACAGTATTTGGTTTGTGTGCAGCTTGGGCGATCGCTCGCCATAAATTTCCCGGACGCGCCGTAGTTTTAAGCATCATTGACCTGCCCTTTTCCATCTCCCCCGTAGTTGCAGGATTGATGCTTGTCCTACTTTATGGACGCAATGGCTGGTTTGGCCCTTGGCTGCAAGCACACGATATCAAAATTATCTTTGCCGTTCCAGGTATGGTACTGGCAACAGCCTTCGTTAGTATGCCCTTCGTAGCGCGGGAAGTAATTCCAGTTTTAGAGGAATTTGGCAAAGACCAAGAAGAAGCAGCCAGAACCTTAGGCGCTAAAGATTGGCAAATATTTTGGCGCGTCACCTTACCCAGCATCCGATGGGGCTTACTCTACGGTTTAATTTTGACTAACGCCAGAGCAATGGGTGAATTTGGCGCAGTTTCAGTAGTATCAGGCAACATTGCCGACCAAACCCAGAGTTTACCACTGTTTGTAGAAGACGCTTACAAACAGTATGAAACCGAAGCAGCCTTTTCTGCCGCCGTACTATTAGCCTTACTAGCAGTAGTCACCTTAGTCCTCAAAGAGATTTTAGAACGCAAAACCCGCATTAAAGATGTTGAATAGGGTGGGCATAGGGCAAGGGGCAAAGGGGAAGGGGGAAAGGAAAGATCTCTCTTTCCCCTTTAACCTTTAACCTTTTCCCTTAGCAAAGCCATCTCCCCACCTCTCCACCTCCCCACTCCCCTCTATGACTAGTAACAATACACCTACCAACAAACGAATTCGACTCAGAATTCCCAAGGACTATCATCAAGAACCTGTGATTTCTCGCCTGGTGTCTGATTACAATCTGACTGTGAATATTACGGCAGCGATTTTGGGAGCCAATGCTGTCGGTGATGGTTGGTTTGACCTAGAACTTAAAGGAACAGAGGCACAAATTCACAGTGCATTAACTTATCTCCATGATTTGGAGTTGGAAGTCTGGGACGACACAAAAACCAGTGATTGGTAAAGTTGTTTGATTGCTGTTTGCTAATTTTTCAAAAGCAATGGTATTAAACTTAACTATCTGAATCAAGGTCAAAATTGACTTAATAGCTGATTAATTTGAAGTTGTAGTTTTTCTCGTAATTTTTGGGCTTGTTGATAAACTGCTGTACGTCCTTTGTTTGAGTTTGTCCCTAATTCTGCTGATTCCAAGGGCTGAATGAAATAACGCAGACGAGTTTTCATTGCCCAAACTCCCATTGAGGGAAACAAAAGTAAGGCAAGCATTAAAGGCGAAAAAGGCAAGAATGGTAATTTGATTAGCCGTTGTAATTTGGTGATATTAAAAGTCCAAGGATGCAGAAATTCACTACCGATGCAAACTACTGGAAGAATGGGAATATGATAGCGATCGCTCAGTTGCATAAAGCTAACATCAAACTTTTGTAGTTGATGACGTTTTCTCCAACCTTTGGCAGGCCCCCTGATGCCTTCGGGTGCATAAAGAAGAATTTTACCTTGGGCAATGGCAACCTCAAAATCATTTAATTCTGCTCTCACACCACCCAATACTTGCGACCATTTAGATGGTAACCACCAAACCATCCAAGGATGATCGAATAATGCTGGATTTGCTAAGGGTTGCACTTTCCATCCTCTGGCTTCTCCTAACAAATAAGCTAAGGTCAAAAAGTCCCAAGGAAAACACATCCCGGCGTGGTTCATGGCCACAATTAATGGCCCCTTTGGTGGCACGTTTTCAATTTGCTGCAATTCTCCTCGAAAATAATATTTGACGATGGGGCCAATAACTTCTTGGCGAAAAGCTTGTTGATAATTGGCATCGAATTCGCCAACTTCTTGGCGTGGCGAACGACAACCCAAACGCAACCAACGACTCAGCATTGCTAAATAAAATCCACCAGGAATTAAAAATAATCCATATTCAAGCCAATGCCAACCATCTGGATCTTGATGATAGTGTTGCCAGTGGCGGTTAAATAAAATCAACCAGCCTGGAGGATACCAAAGACAAAACCAGTCGAACCAGCTAAATTTATAGCCTTGGACTGGTGCTTTTTCCAGCTGAGTATTGAGAAGATTTTCTGAGTGTTGATTAATCAAAATGGCAATAAAAATTAGGCAACAATCGACTTGACACTATATTTTAGCTTGACATTTTTACCATTGCATCTTACTCCAGAAGTAAAATTAATTACTCTTTTTGCATAAACAATATTTTGCATTTTTGAATAAGTCGGGAATTTCAGCCTCGGAATTTGATTTAAAAATCAAATCTCAAGTGCAATAATTTCAAATATTATGCACTTATAGCAATCTTATTTCAGTTTTAAACAATATCAATGTAGACTGTTGACTGTCAACAGTTAACAGTCAAAAATCAATAATTCTAACATGTCATATTTCCCAATTTCTTTGGGATTGCTATATTTTTAGCAATGTATAGTATTTTTAAACAATCAAATAATCTACAATAATACTATTGGTCATCGCGCAACCAAGTAAATTTTATTTTTATTTTATAAATACCCTTGGCACTTCTCTTATGTCAATAACTTTTTATTGGCGTACATTGTGGCAGTTGCAAGCGGCAGAACATTGTTGTAGTAATGCTTTTACGCTCAGCAGCAAACACTAATAACTGATGTTTGGGTTTACCAAAAGATGTAATTTACCCGTGGATAGATAATATCTGATGATTCTTAAAATTCTGCCTCAAGTCGGAGACAAATGACGTAATACTTGGCTTACTCTGCTGACTATGGAACTAGAAAAATCTATAAAAATTGCAGATTTAATCCGCGAACTTCGGCAGCAACTGAATCTGTCCCAGAAAAAGTTTGCAGCCCGTTTGGGAGTTTCCGTGCGAACAGTAAATCGCTGGGAAAAGGGATATGTGGTGCCTTCACAGATGGCACTAAAGCTAATTGAAGAAATGTTAGAGAAGATGGGCGAATCAGGGAAAAGACTAATAAAGGAGTATCTCTCTAAAATACAGCAAGGGGAGGACTCTTGATATGAGCGTCAAATTACTAGAACAATTCTTGATAATGCGCTCTCGCTCAGCAATTTATGGCGTGATGATATTGGCGGTAATAGTTGCCTTAATGATGGCGCGATTATTACAACCAGTATTCGATCCGAGTGTGTTTACCTTTTTTTATGCTGCTGTGGCGGTTAGCGCGTGGTATGGTGGCATGGAAGTGGGAATGCTAGCGATCGCTTTATCTGCCATAATCGCCTTCTACTTTCTGATTCAACCAGTCTACTCCTTTGAGATCCCAAACTTTAGCGTTTTGGTGCGATTAACAACTTTTTCATTAGTATCTTTATTAATAACTGCACTTTTCTCAGAATTACAAACTGCTAAAGCCAAAGCAGAGTCAAGTCTAAAGTTATTACAAAATAGCGAAATGCGGTTTAGCCGACTCGCAGAATCTAACATCATTGGAGTCATCGCCAGCAACCTCAACGGTGGTGTCATCGAAGCCAATGATGCTTTTTTGAAGATGGTCGGTTATACGCGAGAGGATTTGTCTGGTAAGCAAATAGACTGGCGCGAAATCACCGCGCCTGAGTTTTTGATTGTCAGTGAACGTTCCGTAGAGGAACTCAGAAGCAGCGGAGTTTGTAAACCTTTTGAAAAAGAATATATTTGCAAAGATGGTTCTCGCGTTCCTGTTTTGCTTGGTTCTGTCCTCGTAGAAGATGGCCAAGAAACCGTTATTGGCTTTGTTGTTGATTTAAGCGAACGCAAACAAGCACAAGCGGCACTACAACAAGCCAATGAGCGAGTGACGCGCACCCTAGAAAATATGAGTGATGCTTTCATCAGTTTAGACAGAGATTGGCGAATCATTTACCAAAATGCTGAAGCAGAGCGAATTAACCACAAATCTCGTACAGAAGTTCTTGGTAAGTCCCACTGGGAAGAGTGGCCAGCATTAGTAGGTACAAACCTAGAGCATCAATACCAACGAGCGATGGCAGAACAAATTCCCGTCTATTTTGAACATCATTATTATTTGCCATGCGAATATGACTTGTGGTTAGAAATTCACGCTTACCCTTGTGAAGATGGTCTCGATATTTTTTTTCGTGACATCAGCCAACGCAAACAGACACAAGAGGCGCTGCAAGAACAGGAGAGAAAATATCGCTATATTTTTGAAGCCGCAGGTGTGTCAATTCTGGAAGAAGATTTTTCCCTTGTGAAGGCAGCGCTGGATAATTTGAAAGCCCAAGGTGTGGAAAATTTTCGTGCCTTTTTTGCCGAACACCCTGAATTTATTCAACAAGCCGTTGACATGGTGAGAATTGTCAACGTGAATAATGCCGCCGTGCGAATGTTTGGCGCTGAAAATAAAAATGAACTTTTGGTTCCACTCCAACAAATATTCGTACCGGAAACCCTAGAGGTATTTATCGAAGAATTGTTGGCAATTACTGATGGGGAAACTTATTTGGAATCAGAGACAATTCTCAAAACTCTCCAGGGAGAACGTCTCAACGTCCTGTTTACCATTAGCTTTGGGTCAGAAAATGCTAAATTTGACAGCGTATTGGTAAGCATCATGAATATCACTGCTCGCAAGCAGGCAGAAGCGGCAGTTAAAGCTAGTGAGGAGCAGCTGAGGAGTTTTGTAGAAGCGAATGTAGTCGGCATTATATTTGGCGATGTGGAAGGTAGCATCAATGAAGCCAATGACGAGTTTCTGCGAATTGTCGGCTACACCCAAGAGGATTTGCGAGCTTTTAAACTACGCTGGACTGAAATTACACCACCAGAGTATCGTTATTTGGATGAACTGGCCATCGCTGAAGCCAAGTCAAAAGGAGCTTGCACTCCTTATGAAAAAGAATACATTCGCAAAGATGGTTCTCGCGTACCCGTTGTTATTGGCTACTCACTATTAGGAGAATCTCGGCACAAATCAGTGATGTTTGTTCTTGATATTAGCGAACGCCAGCAAATCGAAAAAGCTTTGCACCAAAGTGAAGAACGCTTCCAAGCTTTTATGGACAACAGTCCGGCGGCAGCTTGGATTACAGATGCACAGGGACGCGTACTTTATCTCAGCCCGACTTATTTCCGCACATTTAATTTAGCAACAAACAACCCCATTAATAAAAACATTTTTGAGCTATATCCAGCCGAAATTGCTCAGTTATTCCTCAATAATGTGAAAACCGTTACCGACACGAATCAAGTCTTGGAAGTCATTGAGTCTGCCCCACGTCCAGATGGCAGCCTTGGGGAATTTTTAGTATACAAGTTTCCCATTGCAGACCCCTCCGGACAACTGTTGGTGGGAGGAGTTGCAGTTGACATTACCGAACGCGAACGGGCCCTTAGAGAACGCCAACAAGCAGAAAAAGCCTTACAAGAACGTAGTGAAGGACTGAAGTTGCTGTTTGAAACAACCAGTGATTTGCTGTCAACCGAGCGCCCCTTGGATTTGATGAACGCTTTGTTCAGTAAACTCTCGGCGCAGATGGATTTGGATTTTTACTTTAACTATTTGATTGAAACCCACGAAAATAAAAATAAACTTCATTTGGTAGCTTGGAACGGCATTACAGAAGAAGTATTTAAAACAATTGAATACTTAGAATTTCATCAAGGAATCTGTGGACTAGTAGCCCAAGAACGGCGTCAAATTATCCTCAACGACGTGCCCCACTCAAACCATCCCCATGCACACATACTTCATAGTTTGGGAATTACAGCCTATGCAGGTCAACCATTGATTGTGCAAGGAAAGCTGCTCGGTGTACTTTCTTTTGCCAGTTGCAGGCGTATGCACTTTACTTTAGAGGAAACTGCCCTATTGCAAGCAACATCAGATCAGGTGGCGGTTGCTTTGGAACGTTTTGAATTAATGGCTTCGTTACAGCGACGAAAAGAGCAATTAATTCAGGCTAACCGCATCAAAGATGAATTTTTAGCAGTTCTTTCCCACGAACTTCGCACGCCGCTAAATCCCATCCTTGGTTGGTCAAAGATGCTGCAAACTAAAAAGTATGACGCCGCAACCACCGCTCGTGCTTTGGAAACCATTGAGCGTAATGCGAAGCTGCAAACTCAACTGATTGAAGACTTGCTGGATGTTTCTCGCATTTTGCAAGGAAAACTCAGCTTGAATGTTGCTCCTGTGAATTTGGTAGGTGCGATCGCCGCAGCTTTAGAAACCGTGCGTTTAGCGGCCCAAGCTAAATCTATCAATTTGCGATTTGTGATTTTAGATTTGGCATCAGAAAATACCAACAGAAATTTAGCATCCATTGAGTTTAATAAACAACCAGACAATCTCAAATCTCAAATTCAAGTGGTGCTGTCGGCGCACCAAGGCTACGATTCCAAATTTTTAGTAGCAGGTGATTCAGTCCGCTTACAACAAGTAATCTGGAATCTGCTTTCTAATGCCATTAAGTTTACACCCCAAGGCGGACAAGTAGAAATCAGTTTAGCTTGTGTTGATTCTCATGCTCAACTGCAAGTATGCGATACAGGCAAAGGAATTAACGCCGACTTTTTACCATTCGTCTTTGATTACTTCCGACAAGCTGACGGCGCAACCACCAGAAAATTCGGGGGATTGGGGTTAGGATTGGCCATTGTTCGTCACATCGTGGAATTACATGGCGGTACAGTAAAGGCAGAAAGTTTGGGAGAAGAACAGGGAGCAACCTTTACAGTTATGTTGCCATTGATTAAGGTTCATCTCAAGCATCGGGAAATAGATGGACAATCAAATGATTTGCCCGATTTGAGTGGGGTGAAAGTGCTGTTGGTGGATGATGAGTGCGATACGCGAGAGTTAATTGCTTTCATTTTGGAACAGTCTGGGGCAATGGTAACGCAGGTAGACTCCGCTATGGAAGCACTAAAAATTCTGCCTGATTTACAGCCAAATCTACTTGTAAGTGACATTGGAATGCCCGAAGTAGACGGCTATATGTTGATCCGTCGAATCAGAGATATGCCTCCAGAACTGGGAGGAAAAATTTTGGCCATTGCTTTAACTGCTTATGCCGCTGAAGTTGATTATCAACAGGCAATTGCCGCTGGATTCGATAAGCATATTACAAAACCAGTGGAACCAGCGAAGTTAGTGCGGGCGATCGCTAGCCTAATTTTTTGATTCCCAATTTTAGCCAGAAAATCCATACATACATTCAATTGAGCATTTTTATAAGTAGCAATTTGAGTTATCTACGATCTGTCTTCTGTAGTGAATGCCGTTCATACCATAAGTAGAGTTATTGGTTTCCCTTGATTCGTTAACTTTGATGAAGCATTGAGAATAATTTTCTCAAAAACTTAGACTTTTTTGGAGTTTTTTATGGCTTACGCAGTTAACGAAAGCACAAAACCAGCTTTAGAAATTTTTCGACGCTTCGATGTCGATACTCAACTAGGTATACTTTGGTTTGGTTACCTAGATATTAAAAACCAGTTACAACCTGCACCTCCTCCAAGTGTAGAATCCCTTGGAAAAGCAGTGTTCGATAAAATTAAAGTTTTATCTCACCAAGAACAACTGCAAGCACAACGCGATTTGCTTCAAGGTAAAGCTAATGACATCTCCCAAAGCTACAATACTCTGATTCCTAACGCTAAATTGGAAGTCTGGCTGTTGTTAGCACAAGGTATGGAAGATGGAACTATCATCCCAGTACCATCTGATTATCAACTACCAAGTGAAACTGATGAATTTACAGCAATCATTAAACAGCTAGACTTTGAACAGCGGATTAATTTCATGCTGAGTGTAGTATGAGCAACAAGTTCAATTCAAACCCCAAAACCTAGATTCTGCTGAAGTTTTTAATGAGTGAATGGGTAGATAGGTGAATTGGATAAGTTCTATAAACTCTTGTGGGGTGTGCAAAACGCACACCTGCATTTGTGGGCGGGTATTTTGTTTTACATACAAAAATAATTTATTTTTTATATTTATTTTTTATAAATTAAAAAAACTGAACCAATAGGGCCATAATTTTCTACATAAATCTTTTGATTATAATACAATCCTGGAGACATACCCCCATCAAATAAAATTCCTTCTTGAATCTTTCCTAAACAATTATTCTTAGCAATACCTTCCAAGACATTATCAAATTTATCTGGTAATAACTCTTGATTGATTGGAGATAATTTAATATCAGAATTAGCTTTGGCGTCATTCACTAATAGTATTACATAACCTTGATTAGTAATAGCTGCCATAGACCGATTAGTTGCACTTTTACAAGCAAATTCTCCTAAATCTTCACAAATATCTTTAAATTTACCCTGACGATAAAATCTACCATTACCCCCTACTAAATTGTAGTTGAGAACATTGCTGTTTCTTCTACCAGCTTGAATGGTGGCTTGTCGTTGTGTGGATAAACCTCCTGATATACCAAAGGAAGAACGTTTATTTTTAAATGCTCCTGAATATTCTATGCCACGAGAAATATTTAAGCCTTGTGGTTGATCGGCGGTATCTATATAATCGGCGTTAATTGCGGCAATGGGTAACTGTCCATTTAATTTCGCGTTATCACCAACAATGAGTTCGCGAAATTGTTTTGGGACATATTCTTTTCGTAATTTTCCTTGACCATCTTTGGCGTAGAGTTGATGAGCTAAACCAACATTCACTTTAAAATCTAATTCTGGGGATTTAGGATTAAAAATAATTACGTGGTTAATACCTTGGGAATTTTTCTGCCCTTGATTGTTAGTTTTAAAAAAATCAATACTGAATTTGGGATTTTTTCCCGGACAAGTTTGAGAAGCTTTTGAAACTGAATTAGCTGCAATTTTTTGACAACCTACTAACAAGCTAGCAGCAGCGATCGCCATAAATAACAAAAGTAAATTTTTTTTAGACATAATCATACAAAAAACCCGCTACAGAATTACTATAGCGGGGAATAATTTAAAATTTCAGTCTGGAGTTAATCTGAGAACTAAAACTTAAGAAAACCACTCTAGAACGGCTTCTTCTTTGGTGTTAGTGTTCCGGGATGGTGTTTCACGATTGAATTTCATTTGAATTGACCGAGTTTGCTCGCCATCAGCAGCCACAGCCACAATTGGATAGTCAATTAAACCATCTTGGAAGGACATTTGGAAGCGGAATGTACCATCTGGATTCAGTTGAATTTGACGGCCGCCAATGGTTACGGTAGCATCGGGTTCGGTTGCACCGTAAACAATCAGTTCAGCATCGGCTATTAACCAGAACTTGCGCGGACGCACTGGTACGGCGGAAGCTGAGAAGCCTACACCAGACATTCCCACACCGGACATGGTTAAACCAGATGTGGTGGGAACAGCCCACATACCTACACCAGAGGGGAATATGTAGGAACTGATGGCTTGTTCGTGGCGTACTGAACCAGCTTGCTGCATGGAGCCAAACAGAGAACCAGCAACGCGTTGTGCTTCGGCAGATTCCGCTAAACCAAAGATTTGGTCGTAAATGGGGTTACCGCCGCCATTTGCACCAGCTGTTGCCACTTTCTTGGCGGGTGGAACGAGTTCGTATTGAGTTTTGCCGCGCAAATCTTCTTCAAAGTTGACGGTGATGAACACATCCTCAATCCAGTCAGAAGGATATACGGGGGGAATATGTACTCTAGCGGAACGAGCCAGAATTAACCAACGACCATCAGCAGCACGGTAGCCGATATCGATGACATAATCGCGATCGCTAACTGGAACTGGTAAATACCATTCTCTTGCTAGTTCGTCAGCTGGATATTCTTGAATGCTGTGGGGACTTTGAAAATCGATATTGATGTCGGTAACATCATAAATCCGCAGTGCTAGCTGTTGTCCCCCTTGGCGGCGGAGTTCTTCTTTATGTTCATTGGGAACATCCCAGTAGGTGTAAGCCCATTGAGGATCGCGGGGTAAAAGTACAATCCGGCTTTCACCATAACCAGAAGGCAGATCTGGGAGTCCTTCATCAACATCAGCAAGAGATCCACCAGTTCGATCTTCCTGACCTAATTCAAACTTAGCTGCTTCCACGGTTTCTTGTGCCTCCAATGAACGAGATGGACTAAGCGAAATTTTGCTGCGCTGGACTTCTTGAATTGATGCCAGCAATTGGGATTTACGCATTCGGCTATAGCGAGAGATGCTATATTCGCTGGCGACTTTACGCAGTTGCCGTAAGGTCATCTCCTCTAGTGGCGGGCGTTCTTTTGCCATTACTTTGGCCTCCAGTAGTTTAAGCGGTAAATGATTTCCCCTGGTTAAAGAATGCGATATAAAATGTCATCCACTCCAGATGAATTTCTTATTCCTGACTCCTGGTTTTGCCCAGTTTTTAAGTTTTTAGTCTGTTTTTAAATTGAAGTCGTTTCCTATGAATAATCCTTTAGCTATGCCGAAATTAGCATTTCTTTGGGATCGGAGAAGCTGTATTTGTTAAGTCAATATTAACCACTAAGCATATGTAGGGATCAAGGGGTTGGAATAGATTTTTTGCCTATTCCACGAATTTATTAGCTATTGTGGGATCGCTATGTCATGTTTTTATGACATTTGAGCGATATGCATCTAATTTTTAGATATAAATGTCAAGAAATCTTGATATTTAGTTCAAGTTAGCCCAAAACATTGATGTACAAAGGACTTTTAAGTGGAAAACAGCGATTCCCACAGTAGTAGATAAAAAAATTCACAATAGTACTCAGTACAATAAGGTCTAGACCGTATTTTCAAAGTCTTAGGGACTGACAAGTAAAAAATATCCAATTAACTCTTGTGCAGCGAACAAAAGGAGTTTAAAGGGAACTCTTAACAAGCAAGAGGCAACAAAGGAGGTGTTGGAAAGGGAGTGTTACCCCGCCCGACGCAGTCGCCGGACTTCTTAGGCATCGGTGGGTTTCTAATTAAAACCCTCATTGTTAAGAGTTCCCTGTTCCCTCAACCAAAAGATCCGCGAACTCTAATTCGCCAACAGTGTCTCTGAAACTTGTTTGACAAATCACAAACACAAATGACAAACCTGATATTGGTTGTAGACGACGACCATTTAATGCGAATGTATCTGTGTCAGCTATTAAAAGAAGCAGGGTATCAGGTGGTAGAAGCGAGTAACGGTTTAGAGGCGATCGCTACCTATACTCGTCTACACCCAGATATAGTCCTGTTAGATGCCATGATGCCAGAAATGGATGGTTTTAGTTGTTGCGCTCAACTGCAAACACTCTCCGATGGCAAAGAAAGACTAGTATTAATTGTTACTGATATTGATGACCAGGCATCTGTGGAAAAAGCTTTTGCTGCGGGTGCTACTGATTTTATTACTAAGCCGATTCAATGGCCGATATTACGTCAAAGATTGCGCCGTCTTCTGGAAGCTCATCGTACTAAGCAACAATTACAACAGCAAACTGCCCAAGCACAACTGCAAGAAGCACAGCTGAGATTAGCATTAGAGTCTGCTGGTATGAGCATTTGGAACTGGGATTTTGTGACTAACGAAATTAGTTATTCAGGTAACCTAGAAACAGCTTTTGGTTGGAAAAAAGGTAGTTTTAACGATACTTATGATTTTTTTGTTAACCGCGTTCATCCCCAAGACCGGGATTTTGTCAAGCGATCGCACCAGCAAGCCATTAAAAATGGGCTAGAATACGACATCGAATTTCGAGTTATTTTGCTAGATGGTAGCATTCGCCATTTGGCAAGCAAAGGAGTTGTCTGTCGGGATGCCTTAGGGATGGCTGTGGGAATGTCTGCAATTGAGGTAGACATCACCAAGCGCAAGCAAACAGAGGAAGCACTAGAAGTTCACGCGAACCAGCAAGCAATGGTGGCAGAACTCAGTCAAATAGCCTTAGCTGGAACAGACTTAACTACATTGATGAACTTGTGTGTCAGCATCGTCGCTCAATGCTTAAAAGTTGAGTACTGTAAAGTTTTAGAACTACTGCCAAATGGTAATGCATTACTGCTAAGGGCTGGAATTGGTTGGCAACCTGGTTTGGTGGGAAAGGCCACTGTCAGCGCTTTGATGAATTCGCAAGCTGGTTATACCCTACTTTCTTGCGGCCCGGTGATTGTCAAGGATTTGCGAAGCGAAACGCGATTTAATGGGCCACAACTGCTACACGACCATCAAGTAGTGAGCGGAATTAGCGTAGTAATTCACGGTCAAGAGCGTCCTTTTGGAGTTTTAGGGGCACACACAACCAGACACCAGACTTTCACCAAAGATGAAATTTATTTTCTCCAATCTATTGCTAATATTCTCGCTGCTGCCATTGAGCGTCAACAGGTGGAAAACGCCCTCAAAGAAAGCGAAGAACGCTGTCAGTTAGTGGTGCGGGGTAGTAATGATGGTATTTGGGACTGGAACGTTCAAAATCATCAAGTCTTTTTTTCCACTCGTTGGAAAGAAATGCTTGGTTATGAAGAAGACGAAATTTCTGATTATTTTGATGAATGGGCAGCACGCGTGCATCCAGATGATAGAGGATTTGTCAGACAAGCGATCGCCGATCATTTTGCCCAAATGACTCCGTTTTTCATCAGCGAACATCGAATTCAGTGTAAAGATGGCACTTACAAATGGGTCTTGAATCGCGGCCAGGCAGTTTGGGACGAAGATGGCAATGTAGTACGGATGACTAGTTGTCATACGGATATCACGGAACGTAAATTAGCAGAAGAACAATTGCGTCAAAGCGAAGAACGCTTCCAAATTGTTGCCCGTGCTACCAACGATATATTATGGGACTGGGATTTGCTGACTAACAAGGTGTGGTGGAATCAAACTTTACAAACACTGTTTGGTTACTCCCCAGAGCAAATCAGTTTTACTGCTGATTGGTGGAGCGAACATATCCATCCAGACGACAGGCAGAGAATTGCTAACCAAGCGCGTGCTTTAATCGAGAGCGGTGAAAAATTCTGGTCAAATGAATACCGCTTTCGCCGCAGTAATGGTTCCTACGCCTACGTGTTCGATCGCGGTTACGTTGTCCACGACCAAATCGGTAAGCCAGTGCGAATTATGGGGGCCATGATGGATATTACCGAACGCCAAGCCGCACTGCGCGAACGCAACCGCGTGCAAGCAGAATTACAACGCCAAAACATGCGATCGCAATTGTTCGCTAATATCACTTTGAAAATTCGTCAATCTTTACAAATCGATGATATTCTTCAAACCAGCGTTATAGAAGTACAAAAGCTATTGCTTGCCGATCGGGTATTAATCTTGCGTCTACAGCCAAATGGCTCTTTTGTCGCGGTTCAAGAAGCAGTAGTTCCTGGTTTACCTGTTGTGATGGCCCAGGAAATTACTGACTCTTGCTTTCGCGACAATTACATCGAGTATTACCGCCAAGGCAGAATTAGTTCCATTAGGGACATCAAAGAAGCCGATCTTCAACCTTGTCATATGGAATTGCTGCAAAGATTCGCCATCAAAGCCAACCTTGTAGTGCCGATTTTACTGAAAAATGAACTCTGGGGATTGTTGATTGCCCATCAGTGCGCCCATCCTCGTGAGTGGACTAGCTGGGAAATTGAACTTTTGCAACAACTAGCAGATCAAATCGGTATTGCCTTAGCTCAAAGCCAAATTTTAGAACAAGAAATTCGCCAACGGCAAGAACTCGCCCGTTCCAATCAAGAATTACAGCAATTTGCATTTGTGGCTTCCCACGATTTGCAAGAACCACTGCGTAAAATTAAAACCTTTGGCGATCGGCTGAAGATTTCCTACGGTGATATTTTAACTGAACAGGGACGGGATTACTTAGAACGGATGCAGAATGCTGCCAACAGAATGCAGACATTAATTGAAGACTTGCTGACACTTTCGCGAGTTACCACCAGGGCCCAGCCTTTTGTATGGGTAAATTTAGCAAACATCGCCCAAGAAGTATTATCTGATTTAGAAATCTATGTCCAGCAAACTGGAGCAACCGTAGAAATCGGCGAGTTACCCACCATTCAAGCCGATCCGGTACAAATGCGCCAATTGTTGCAAAATCTCATCGGTAATGCTCTCAAATTTCACCGCCCACAAATACCACCTGTAATCAAAATTTATGGCAGCATTTTAAACAATCAAACAAATAAACTGTGTAACAGTTCTGACCTTTGCGAAATAGTTATAGAAGATAATGGTATTGGTTTTGAAGAAAAGTATCTCGATCGCATTTTCAATGTTTTTCAACGTTTACATAGTAATGGTGAATACGAGGGGACTGGTATCGGTTTAGCCATCTGTCGCAAAATTATCGAACGTCATAATGGAGCGATTGTAGCCCAAAGCACACCAGGGCAAGGCTCGAAGTTTTTTGTCACATTATCAGTTCATTCTGTCCCTTAATTTTTCTTCCTAGAGAGGGATTAAGAACAGACCAAAAAATTAGCTTAATTGTACAATTGTGCCCTTTATTTTCTGGGACTTATTGATTGTATAGATTGACTATTATGTTAACCATTAATCAGATGCGATTATTTGCCCTTTCAGACGACTAAGTAAGTTGTAGCGAATATTTGTTATCAGGATAAAGTAGGAGACTGCAAGGCAGAAGGTAGAAGAAAACATGGTTTTAGCTTAATTAACTTTTATTAACATAGTTTATTTTTTTTCATACCGACTTTCTGATTACAACATGCCGTTTATTGTTAAAAAAAGCAGCTTCTGTAGCTAAATATATTGACTGCATATTTGCATATTTTTGTCAATGTGCGAGTTGCCATCTGTGCCAAGTTAATAACTTGATTCATACTAATAAACCAATGCAAAGGAGACGATGCATAGTGAACGGTCGAGAAACAAACGTCACAATTTTAATGGCTGATGATGACGAAGATGACAGGATGTTAGTTCGTGAGGCCTTGGCAGAAAGTCAATTGCCAATTGAACTGTACATAGTCACCAATGGCGAAGACTTGATGGATTATTTATACCATCGTGGTCGATATGCCAGCGACAGCGATAAACCACATCCAGGGTTGATTTTATTAGATTTGAATATGCCGAAAAAAGATGGTTTTGAGGCACTCAAAGAAATAAAAACTGACCCCCAACTGCGGCGAATTCCTGTGATTATACTATCAACTTCAAGTACTGAAGAAGATGTATATAATACCTACGACTTAGGTGCAAACTCCTTCATCATTAAGCCAGTGACTTTTGCTTCTTTAGTTGAGGTAATGAAAACTGTAGGAAAATACTGGTTTGAAACTGTGAAACTGCCAACAGAAGTAATGGGAGACGAATATGGACAACAGCCCCATCAAAGTTCTGTTCGTTGATGATGATGAAGATGATTATATATTGACTCGTTATTGGTTCGGCGAATTCCGGGTGGCAAAGTGCGACCTAGAATGGGTGAATAATTATCAAGCGGCCAGGAGCGCCATTGCTCGGCAGCAACATGACATTTATCTAGTAGATTACCGTTTGGGGGCGCACAATGGACTAGAACTATTACGCGAAGCCATTGCCAACGGTTCTTCTTCTCCAATGATTTTACTCACAGGTCAGGGCGATTGGGAAATAGACCTAGAAGCCATGAAAGCTGGAGCCGCAGATTATTTGGAAAAAAGCCAATTAACGGCTCCTTTGTTAGAGCGTTCTATCCGCTACGCCATTGAACGGAAACAAACAGAACAGAAAATTCGCGAACAAGCTGCTTTATTAGATGTTGCCACCGATGCAATTTTTGTCCGGGATTTAGACGATAAAATTTTATTTTGGAACAAAGCTGCTGAGCAACTGTACGGTTGGAAAAAAGAAGAAGCCATTAACAAAAAGACACGAATTCTCTGGCAGGAAAAACAACTGTCTCAAGTTCAAGAAGCACTCAGTACTTTGATGAAAAATGGTTCTTGGGAAGGAGAATTTTATCAAAAAACCAAATCTGGTAAAGAAATTATTGTTGAAAGTCGTTGGACATTGGTACATGAGTTTAGTAAAAAAACACAAACTATTTTGGTGGTAAACACTGATATCACACAGAAAAAACTACTAGAAGCCCAATTTCTGCGTGCCCAGCGATTAGAAAGCATTGGCACATTAGCTAGCGGTATCGCCCACGATTTAAATAACGTTCTGGCACCAATTTTGATGACAGCTCAGCTGTTAGAGGCACAAGTTAATGATGAGCGTTCTCGGCGACTGCTGCCAATATTGATTGCTAACGCTAAACGGGGGGCAAACCTAGTCAAACAAGTATTATCCTTTACTCGTGGACTGGAAGGCGATCGCACAATTTTACAATTAAAGCATTTAATAATAGAAATTCAGCAAATTATTAAAGAAACTTTTCCCAAATCCATAGAAGTTTTTACACAAATTTCCCCAAATCTCTGGACTATATCTGGTGATGCTACTCAGCTGCATCAAGTACTGATGAATCTGTGTGTTAATGCTCGTGACGCCATGCCAAATGGTGGCACTTTAAAAATCTCTGCTGAAAACCTTTTCATTGATGATAATTTTACCAAAATGCATATTGATGCTAAAGTTGGCCATCACATTGTGATTAGTGTTGCTGATGGGGGAATCGGTATTCAACCAGAAATATTAGACCGGATATTTGAGCCATTTTTTACTACCAAAGAAGTTGGCAAAGGAACTGGTCTTGGTCTGTCTACAGTGCTTGGTATTATCAAAAGCCACGGTGGTTTTATCAACGTATACAGTGAAGCTGGAAAAGGTAGCCAATTTAAGGTATATTTGCCAGCCCAAGATGCAACGGAAACCGTAGAAGAACAACATCAAGAATTACCTCCAGGTCAAGGAGAATTAATTTTAGTTGTAGATGACGAAGCAGCCATTCGAGATGTGACAAAAACATCATTAGAAAGTCATAACTATAAAGCAATTACAGCCAGCGACGGCATTGAAGCCATAGCTTTATATGCAGAACATAGAGATGAAATATCTCTTGTCTTAACTGATATGCTGATGCCATCTATGGACGGGCTAACTACCATCCGCACCCTCCGAAAAATTAATCCAGATGTCAAAATTATTGCCGTCAGTGGACTGAGTTCAGCGGATAAAGTTGATGCAGCTTATGATATGGGAATAAAAGCCTTTTTACCTAAACCTTATACAGCTAATCAATTATTACAAACTATTAGTACAGTTAAAAAGAGTTAGGGGTTGGGAGTGAGGAGTTGGGAGTTGGGAGTTATGAGTTAAGAGTGAGGAGTTGGGAGTTGGGAGTGAGGAGATGGGAGTGAGGAGTTAAGAGTGAGGAGTTGGGAGTTGGGAGTTAGGAATTAGGAGTTAATAAAATTAAAATATTTCTAGGCTGTATTAGGTGTATATTTGGTGATGGCTTGTAACTAAAAGCATTACATTCAGTATCTAATGTGCTGCTACATAACATAGACCATAATAGCAAAGCTATAAACCATCTCAATTTATAAATCAATAAATTAATCCAAATTGAGAGTTATAATTTAATGACTTTCAACTCCTAACTCTTAATTCTTAACTTTCAACTCCTAATTCTTAACTCTCAACTCCTCACTCCTAATTCTTAACTCTCAACTCCTCACTCCTAACTCCTAACTCCTCACTCCTAACTCTCAACTCCTAACTATTATTTAACTCCCCATGACCAAAGATGAAATTTTAGCTACTAATGCAGCTTTTTATCGAGCTTTTGAAAGAAAAGATATTGAGGCGATGAGTGCAATATGGTCGCAGGGAACTGGTAGTTTTTGTATTCATCCTGGAAGTCAAGTATTGCGAGGTTGGAAAGAGATTTGCGCTTCCTGGGATCAGATATTTAAAAATACTGCTTACATCGAAATCAGCACAGATGTAATTGCCACAGAAGTAACTGATAATATTGGTTATGTTGTGCTGATAGAAAATGTATTTCAAGTGGTACGTTCTAGAAGACTTGAAGCACAATCAACAGCTACAAATGTATTTCAGCTTTTCGGCAGCAAGTGGTATTTAGTTCATCATCACGGTAGTCCGATTTTGCGGTGAATGTGGAGATGAGGTAAACGTGGGGACACGGGTGTAATTGTTCTTTGCATCTAGCTTGAACATAGGGAATGGGGAGTGGGGAGATGAGGAGATGGGGAGTGTGGGGAG
>NZ_JACKZU010000856.1:0-242 GCF_014222165.1 Nostoc sp. 2RC | reverse complement strand
TGTTTGTCGTATCAATTTGAATTAATTCTTGATTTGGATGCTTTCGACCACCTTGTGGCGGTACACTAGCAGTTGTACCTTCTAAAATTTTAAGCAATGCTTGTTGTACACCTTCACCAGACACGTCGCGCGTGATTGAAGTATTTTCAGATTTACGCGCAATTTTATCAATTTCATCGACATATATAATACCTTTTTCAGCTTTATCAATGTCGAAATCAGCAGCTTGAATAAGACGTAAT
>NZ_JACKZU010000112.1:0-21576 GCF_014222165.1 Nostoc sp. 2RC | reverse complement strand
GGGGGAAAGATTTCTTCCTCATCCTCCCACACCTCCCACCCCTCCCACACTTCCTGCTTGCCCAATGCCCAATGCCCCATATTTTGTACAACCTGTCAACAATATCTCCATAGATGGACGTTTTTCAGAAACGCGTCAAAATCAAAGAGAAGGATTTTCACAGAACCCAATGCATTTGTTAAATCCCAACAACTTTTCTTTTCCTCTGCTGGCTAGCGCCACAGAAGCCGCAGACAGTTCAATGGTAGTAGCAGCGGTGTTACTGAGTTTAGTAGTCGTTTACCTCGCCAGCAAAGTTGGCGGGGAGTTATCCAACAAAGTGGGTTTGCCACCGGTCTTAGGCGAACTGGTAGGTGGTGTGGTAGTCGGTGTCTCGGTTTTTCATCTTTTGGTGTTTCCAGAAGGTGGCACAGACGCTTCTAATTCTTTGATTATGACCTTTTTGCAAACTACTGCTGGTTTATCTCCCGAAGCCACTCCTGCGGTGTTTGCAGCACAATCTGAGGTCGTTTCTGTTTTGGCAGAATTGGGCGTGATCATCCTGCTGTTTGAAATCGGTTTGGAGTCAAACTTAAAAGACTTAATGGCAGTGGGTATCCAGGCCACCATCGTCGCAGTGGTGGGGGTAGCAGTTCCATTTGCAGCTGGTACCGTGGGACTGATGACTTTGTTTGGTATCAGTGCTGTGCCTGCGATTTTTGCGGGGGCGGCTTTGACTGCTACTAGTATTGGAATTACTTCCAAAGTGTTATCAGAACTGGGGCGACTCAATTCTAAAGAAGGGCAGATTATTCTCGGTGCTGCCGTAATTGACGATGTTCTGGGAATTATCGTTTTAGCGGTAGTTGCCAGTTTAGCTAAAGATGGTGTAGTGGATGTCAGCAAAGTCATTTATTTGATTATCAGTGCCACAGGTTTTATTTTGGGAGCCATCTTGTTAGGCAACGTTTTCAATAAATCCTTTGTGGCGATCGCTGATAAACTCAAAACACGCGGTGGACTGGTAATACCAGCATTCATCTTTGCCTTTGCAATGGCATATCTGGCCGCAGTCATCCACCTAGAAGCCATTCTAGGTGCTTTTGCCGCAGGTTTAGTCCTAGAAGAGACAGACAAACGCAAAGAACTGCAAACCCAAGTCTGTCCCATTGCTGATATGCTAGTACCGATTTTCTTTGTCACCGTTGGCGCAAAAACCGATTTGGGAGTCTTAAACCCAGCGATTCCCGATAATCGCGAAGGCTTAATTATGGCAACTTTCCTGATTATAGTAGCCATCATTGGTAAAGTAATCACAGGCTTAAGCGTGTTTGGTCAACCAGAAATCAACCGTTTAGCGATCGGTGTGGGGATGATTCCTAGAGGCGAAGTCGGGTTAGTATTTGCTGGTGTTGGCGCTGCTAGCGGCGCTCTCTCCAAACCACTGGGGGCAGCAATCATTATGATGGTTATCTTAACCACCTTTTTAGCTCCTCCCTTGTTACGATTTGTATTTCCAGAACCAAAAACCGCAGGTTCAGAGCAACTAATTTTGGATGGCGCTTCTGGAACATCATTGGTAATCGAACCATCTGACTCAAAGGTATCAAGGCCAGAAAAAACCGGAGAATCTCGCGATAGTTAATCGCTGGGGACTGTTGACTGATAACTGTTGACTGATGACTGATGACTGATGACTGGGGACTGGGGACTGATGAGTGACAAGTTATTCCCCTTGTCTTCCTTGTCTCCCTTGTCCCCTTCATCCACCTCATCCCCCCATCTCCCCTACCCCCTGCTCTCGATGTGTAGCTATATTTTAGAGACTTGCCATTACTATTCTCCTATTTGCCCCATCTTCCGCTTGATATTGGAAACTTCTCTCCTCTAATCTCCGTCCCGTGTGATTATAAAATTGTCGTTTGTTTATAGTTTCTACTAGTGTTCGGAATGTTACTTATTTCCACTTTTTCACTGCTCCTCATACCAATTGATATCCAGAAGCGTAATTTATAAATTTTTGTTTCCTACTTCCCCCAAATTGCAACTTACGATTTTAGCAAGCAAATTCTTACTAGTCTTAATTTGAAGATTTTTCAAATAATTCCGGAGTAGCAGCCATCAACAAAGCTAGATCGAGAGATAGTAGTGGGAATGATTTACTGAAAGCATCAATGGCAATAAACAACCAACAGTTATCAGTTATTTAGTTTTATTGGGAGTTAAAGTCGCCCATATTCACAAGTGAAAACTTTCACTCTGTATCTAAATCCCAATATCAAACTTGGCAATCATTTACTGAGAAATTATATTGATTAAAGTGTGTCTTTATACCAGCTTAATCAAAAAGATATCAAAGCTCAAGTCTAGGTGGTGACAGTGTGATGATTTAACAAACATTAATTGAGAACTTGACCAAAGCAGTGCTGAGTAATGAATACCAAAAAAAGCCAAAAAAGCACATAAATACCGATTATTTAGCGATTTAATCCCAAAGGTTACGCGAGGGTTTACGCGTCTCTGGACTACATACTCAGCACTACTGAAGGCTCCCATAAATGTGAATTAGGAGAAAGCACTGTGAAATTACACTGGTTACTACCCAGCGCTATTGGAACTATTTTGATGCTATCCTCGCCTGCAATGGCGGCAAGGCTAGAATCTTGGCGCTTTGATGCCAATCAAAACAAACTGGAAATTAATACTTTGGGGAATGTTCAACCCCAAGCACAATTAATTTTCAATCCGACTCGGTTGGTAATTGATTTGCCAGGAACAACGTTTGGGCGTCCCCAGGTCACTCAACAGGTTGGTAACGGTATTCGTTATATCCGTGTTGGGCAGTTTGACACAGAAACAACGCGTATAGTCGTGGAATTAACTCCTGGTTATACTTTAGACCCAAAACGAGTGCAATTTATCAGTACCACTGGCAATAGCTGGACAGTGCAATTACCTAGACCAGAAATCGACCGAGCAGCACCACCTCCAACAAATATTTACAGTGTAGTAACCCCAGAATCCAGTTCTCAACCCGAAATCTCAAGAATTGTCACTCCACGAGCTGCGACTCAAATTGAGAGCCTGCAAGTCACAGGTGATGGATTTTTCATCCGCACCAGCGGTGCAAATCCTCCAATTCAAGTCATTCGCAGCCGCGATCGCGCTACAGTTTTCGTTGATATCTCTGGCGCATCTTTATCACCACGCCTGATACAACAAAGTAATCAGTCCATTAACAAGTTTGGCGTTAGCCGTGCTGAATTCACCCAACTGCGAAGTCAACCCCCCGGTGTTCGTCTAACTTTGCGGGTAGATAAAAATGGCCCAGACTGGCGAGCAAGTAGAAGTGGTAGTGATGGTTTGGTAGTTCTACCGACTCGTGTTGTCACATTACCCCCGACTAATAATTTTGACAACCAGTCAGAACCTGCTTCTTTTCCCAGCCGACCATTGGCTAACAACTCACCAGCGACAATTGAGTCGGTGCAACTAGCTGATAATGGCACACAACTGCTGATTAGAACTGACGAAAACGTATCTGCTACGGGAGTTTGGGATAGAAACTCTGGTTTATTCCGCGTTACAATTCCCAATGCTAAGTTAGCTCCTAGAGTCATAGGCCCTACCTTTGCTGCAAATAGCCCTATTCTTCGAGTACGCCTGCAATCCCAAGAACCCAACACAGTTGTTGTCTTAGTTCAACCAGCAGCCGGAGTCCAACTAGGACAACCCAGTCGAATCAGCGACCAGCTTTTGGCTCTCCCAATACAAGGTTCTCGTCGAGTTGTCACACTCCCTGGTAAACCCCCTTATACTGTTCCTCCACTACCACCAATCAACCGGGGCCCATTCCCAGACCCAAATAATCCCAATCCCCAACCTCCAAAACAACCACAACGCCCATTTACTAATGGAAAAGTGGTAGTGCTGATTGACCCCGGACATGGCGGTAAAGACCCTGGAGCTGTAGGTCTTGGCGGACTGCGGGAAAAGGACATTATCTTACCTATTGGTAAAAAAATAGCTCAGATTTTACAGCAAAATGGCGTCCAAGTAATTCTGACGCGGGATTCTGACTATTTTGTTACCCTTCCAGGGCGGGTACAATTAGCAGAGCGAGCCAATGCTGATGTGTTTGTTAGCATCCACGCTAATGCAGTGGGGCCTGGTCGTTCGGATGTCAGTGGTTTGGAAACCTATTATTACGACAGCGGTTTGGGTTTAGCTCGTACTGTCCACAATACTATTCTCCAAAATGTCAATGTCAAAGATCGGGGAGTGCGGCGAGCCAGATTTTATGTCCTGAGAAAAAGTTCCATGCCTTCGATTCTCGTAGAAACAGGTTACGTCACTGGCCGAGACGATAACGCCAAACTCAGAACCTCAGCCTACCAAAATCAAATGGCAGAAGCTATAGCTCGTGGCATCCTTCAATACTTGAAGAGAAGATAAGTAATTTTGTCTAAATTTTTGAGTAAATAAATGATTGCTAAATTTACACAATTTAATAGTGATTGTGGTGAAGATGTTGCTAGTGTTGAGAACAAATTTGCCTCACCTACAGGACTTACGCAGCGAGATTATTTGTTGAGGTCAGGAATAGAGTATAGAGCAAACAGGGGATTTTTTCTTGCCCAATGCCTAATGCCCCATACCCAGCCCAAACCCTTGATTTTTCGTTTACCATACGTAAGTCCTAACATAGAGTCTTCATACCCTTAAACTCCCAACTGACATAATTCTAATTATTCAGTTTTAGGTAAAAAATTACCTATTTTTTTGGACTTTAGGTCAAAAATTTAGGTATTCTTGCGGCGGGACAGCAGTGGCTTGTTTGTTATTGTCATCTGATGCTTTGTATGTCTGACTTATATAGGCTAGTGACATGGCAAAATCGGATGAGCGTGCTATATTTTACGCCATTAGCTGTGTCTTGATAACAGCGCAAAACTCAAGTGTAGGTGGTGACGGTGTGAGGATTTGCCAATGTGTTGAGATGTTGACGGCTCCCATGAATGTGAATCAGGAGAAACGACTGTGAAATTACGCTGGTTACTATCCAGTACTATTGGAACTATCTTCATGCTGTCGTCGCCAGCAATGGCCGCGAAACTGGAATCTTGGCGCTTTGATGCCAATCAAAACAAACTGGAAATTAATACTTTGGGAGATGTTCAACCCCAAGCCCAGTTAATTTTCAACCCAACTCGGCTGGTAATTGATTTACCAGGAACGACATTTGGGCGTCCACAGCTGACTCAACAAGTCGGTGGTACGATTAGAGCAATCCGCATCGGGCAATTTGACGAACAAACAACACGTATAGTTGTCGAATTGACTCCTGGTTATACTTTAGATCCTAAAAAAGTAAAATTTATCAGTACAAATGGCGCTCGCTGGACAGTACAATTACCTGCCCCAGAAACGGAAAATATACCCGCCAGCAATAATTCCGAGTCAGAAATAGCCTCAGCGACTCCACCGAGAACGCCAACACCAGCGTTATCTCCTAGAAATATTTATAATGTAGTCACAAATAACACTGCAAATCCCCTGGCGAGGCCAACGGTTGTCGCAAGAGTGACTCAAATTGAAAGTTTACGAACCACAGGCGATGGCTTTTTCGTTGCCACCAGTGGCCCTAATCCTCAGATTAAAGTCAATCGTAGCAGCGATCGCCACCTAATTAATATAGATATCGCTGGTGCAACTCTCTCACCAAATCTCCAGCAGCAAGACATACCCATTAATCGCTACGGAGTCAGTCGCATCCAATTCTCCCAACTCCAAAGTAGCCCGTCTGTTATTCGCATGACGTTACAGGTAGACAAAAATGGTTCTGACTGGCGGGCAACTACCAGTACCATTGGTGGCTTCGTGGTTCTCCCTAGTCGTGGTATTGCCCAGCTACCAAGCAACAATACTCCACTTACCGTAGCATCTGCTTCTGATTCACCTGCCACCATTGAGTCTGTAGAATTGACTAATAATGGCAGACAACTGTTAATTAGAGCCGACCAAAGTTTATCTGCCACAGGAGGCTGGGATAGAACCTCTGGTTTATTCCGCATCACCATTAATAATGCTCGATTAGCTCCTAAAGTTAAAGGGCCAACATTTAATCCCAATAGCCCTATTCTCCGCGTTCGCCTACAACCACAAACAGACAACACTGTTACAGTGTTAATTCAACCAGCAGCCGGAGTGCAAATTGGCGAACTCAACCAAGTGAGCGACCAGCTTTTAGCTCTAGAATTTCGACCTGGTAATATACCTCCCATTGTTTTACCTCCGCTTCCATCACCAAACCAAGGGCAATTACCCAACCCCACAGACCGTCCCACATCCCAGCCACAGCCACGCCCCCCAGTTCATAATGGAAAATTGCTAGTGGTTATAGACCCAGGACACGGTGGAAAGGACTCTGGTGCCCCTGGTTTGGGGGGACTGTTGGAAAAGGATGTAGTCTTGCCTATTGGTAGAAAGGTAGCAGCTATTTTAGAACAAAATGGCGTACAAACAGTACTAACACGGGATGCCGACTTTTTCGTGGAACTCCAAGGACGAGTAGATATTGCCGAGCGAGTTAATGCAACTTTGTTTGTCAGCATTCACGCTAATTCGGTTGATAATCGCCCTAGTGTCAATGGCTTAGAAGTATATTATTACGACAGTGGTTATGCTTTAGCTGAAGTAGTTCGTAATACAATTTTGCAAAACATCTCTACCATTAAAGACCGAGGAACGCGCAAAGCTAGATTCTACGTTCTCCGGAAAAGCTCTATGCCCTCCATTTTAGTGGAAACAGGCTATATGACTGGTTACGAGGATAATCCGAGATTAGCATCGCTAGAGTATCAAAATCGGATGGCAGAAGCGATCGCTAGTGGCATTCTCAAATACTTAAGGCAGAGGTAATATAGTAAAAATTACTCATTTTAGAGGTGGTATTTAGACTTGTTTTGAGTACAGAATTTAGTGGTAAATTTGCCAATTGTCTGCTAGATTCTGTATTTTATATCCAAAAACCTAAATCAATATCTGCCTGTGTATTCATCTTCCATTTTTGAAGGAAATCTTGACGATATTTCTAGTCAAGAATCCCAACATGCTCCAATTGGTATTTTTGATAGTGGTGTCGGAGGACTGACGGTACTGCGACAACTGTATCGTCAACTCCCCAATGAATCAATTGTTTACTTTGGGGATACAGCTCGGCTTCCTTACGGAATTCGTTCACAAGCAGAAATTTTACAATTTACGCGTGAAATCCTCACGTGGCTGCAACAGCAGCGAGTAAAAATGGTGATTATGGCCTGCAACACCAGCTCTGCCTTAGCCTTAGAAACTGTGCGTCAAGAATTTAACCTACCTATACTGGGAGTAATCCTACCAGGGGCAAAGGCAGCAGTCCAGCAAGGAAAGCGCATTGGTGTAATTGCCACTCCCGCCACAGCTAAGAGTAATGCTTATAAGCACGCCATACTCGAAATCAATCCAAATGTCCAAGTCTGGCAAATTGGATGTCCAGAGTTCGTACCACTGATTGAGCAAAACCGCATTCACGATCCTTACACTGCTGAAGTTGCACGAGCCTATCTAGAACCTTTATTAGAACAGGAAATTGACACCTTAGTCCACGGTTGTACACATTATCCGCTCCTCACACCAGTATTGCGATCGCTCCTTCCCTCTCAGGTGCAGTTAATTGACCCAGCTGTTCATGTTGTCGCTGCTTGTGCCCAAGAACTAGACTTGCTAGGCTTAAAAAGTACTTACCCACCACTACCAACTCGCTTTGCTGTTAGCGGTTGCCCACAACAATTTTCCCAATCTGGAGTCCAGTGGCTAGGCTATACACCCCTGGTAGAACAGGTTTGCTTTACTGATATTGCTATTTCCCAACCCCATTAAAAAGTTAGGAGTTAGGAGTTAAAAGTTTTGAATTAACAACTCCTAACTTTCAATTATTGACTATTAACTGCTTCAGTCACATTAGTCCTAACTGATATCTCTTGCTCTTGTTTTGCTTCATCTGTTGAAGCAAAACTTCTGGTATTAGTAGTCTTTGTACCCGTCCGTTTTGCTAGTGCTAATAACAGGTAGACTGTGAACAAGTATCCAGACGCTAAAATAAAAATCATCATAGGCACACTTCCGTAAATCATTGTTCTACTAGCACCCTTGGCAACGAATACAAAATTTCATGAAATTAGTAGAACTTCAGCCGACCAAGTACGTTCTCGATGACTGTAGTTTGCTATGGTAAATCTACCTATAGAGATAAGACTCTTTTAGGACAAATAATGTATTATCTAGTGCAACTTTTAGCAGACCATAAATACCACAGCAGTTAAATTGCCAATAGACAACCTAATACTGCAATTCTCAGCGGTCTACTCGATCTGCCTTATTTTTGCTCACATGAGTGTGACAGGAGTAACCCTCGCGCTCAAGATGCACTAAAGGTATGTAGCTCAGAGCCAATACAGTTACAAAGCTAATCTTTATAACCTATCTGACATAGCCTACCGTTAGCTACATCTGTTTAGCGTCTCGCAGAGAAGGAGCGTCACTCAAAGGACTCCCCATAGGGATACCCTGTAGCTCCTAAATAGGAGTTTCGCGTATCGTTGGCAAAATCAAAGAATTTGTTCCTTCAATATCATCAACGAATAGTTATTTTATACACACAACCACCATATCCGTAAAATCAACTAACTGGTGATTTAACTTTTGGTGTGTGGGTATTTGAAAAATTTAAAATTCCTATATTTTAGCGTAACACAACAGCCCTGAATTTTAAGCCTAGTTGTCTGCTAAATTTCAAATTTTTTCAATAGCTAGACTGCGATGGAGAAAAAAATTTCATCCTATATTAGCCAGTCTAACCCAGATTTTGCCAAAATAGTCAATCAGCAATAATACCTAATATTAGTAGATTTTGTCTGTAGGGGTCAATGTACAAATACGGCACGTGAATACTCTGATATCTTTCACTAGCTTATTTGATGGCTTGATTGCAATTTTTGTGGAATGGATATTGCTAGAGCCTTATTATTATATTCTACGTGGTGTTCTGCACTCAGGAAAAATTCACCCACTAACACGATCTTTTGCCAACACTTTTTCGTTATCTTATTTTTCAGCATAATTACTTATTGACTTTATAAAATTATTGTGTGGATGCAAATAAATTTAAGAGTATGCGATTAACTGATGAAAACTTTGCGCTGGCACAGGGTTATCTTAAAATGAGTAAAGGATATGTAAACTTTCGTAACCTAAGTCAGAGTCCGCCCATCCATGACCCCAGCCACCTCCCTGTTTACCCCTGTGGAAGCAGACCTGCGACAACTAGCAGATAACCTCAAACAGCTAGTTGGAAATCGCCACCCCATTTTGTTTGCAGCCGCCGAACATTTATTCGGAGCTGGGGGAAAGCGTATCAGGCCAGCAATTGTCTTGCTAATATCGCGGGCAACAATGTTAGAACAAGAAATTACCCCGCGTCACCGCCGCTTAGCTGAGATTACCGAAATGATTCATACAGCAAGCTTGGTACACGATGATGTGGTAGATGAATCAGATATGCGGCGAGGTGTTTCCACCGTTCATAGTTTGTTTGGTAACCGCATTGCCATACTAGCAGGAGATTTTCTCTTTGCACAATCTTCGTGGTATTTAGCAAACTTGGACAATTTGGAGGTGGTGAAACTCCTCTCAGAAGTGATTATGGATTTAGCCACTGGAGAGATTCAGCAGGGATTGAATCGTTTTGATGCTAACACCTCCATTGAAACTTACCTGCAAAAGAGCTATTACAAAACAGCTTCCTTGATTGCTAATAGTTCCAAAGCTGCTGCTTTACTGAGTGAAGTGTCGCGAGAAACTGTTGAGCATATGTACAGCTATGGTCGCCATTTGGGCATAGCATTTCAAATTGTCGATGACATTCTAGATTTCACCAGTACAACAGACACCTTGGGTAAACCAGTGGCGTCAGATCTCAAAAGTGGTCATCTAACAGCACCCGTTTTATTTGCTTTAGCCGAAAAACCATATTTGGAAGTGCTGATTGAAAGAGAATTTGCTCAAGAAGGAGATCTAGAGCAAGCATTAGCACTGATTCAGGATAGTCAAGGTATACAGCAAGCGCGAGAATTAGCTGCTCATCATACTAAACTGGCAATTGAACATCTTGCGGTTCTGCCAGCTTCAGAGTCTCAGCAGGCATTGATTAACATAGCTGACTATGGTCTGAGTCGGCTCTATTAAAAATGAATTTTAGATTTTGGATTTTGAATTTTGGAGCTAATAATTAAAAAAATCTAAAATTTAAACATATTTTTTCGCGCCGGGTCTTCGACTTTGGTCTTGATTCCTATAACTAATCAGATATTTACCAGTTGTGTAATTTCTGCCTTAATGAAACCTGCCCAAATATTCTTGGGCGGGTAGTTTTCGCTCCAAAACAGCCAAACAAAAAAAATTGAAAATTGTTCGCTAGTAACTGTTTTTTAATCAATTTTAGATATTTGCGAGAATTAAAACCCAACTAGCGATCCAGTAAAAGCTCAATAAAAAAATTGAAAATTGTTCGCTAGTAACTGTTTTTTAATCGATTTTAGATATTCCAAAGCAGTAAGTGAAAAAATGCTTTCCCATTGAAAATTCAAAATTTTTGAAAAATTTTTGAGCGTCGATTGACGACGCTCATAAGTCTTTAAGACAAATATTGGTTTGTATCGAAAAAATCTCACAAACCACATAATTCTATGCAATATCAGGGGGTATATGTTTCGGCGATCGCATCTTTCGTAGCTGTTGTTGCATGAGTTTTTCTAGCTCACTGCGGCGGACTTCAAAGGTATGAGTGGTCTGACCCGGCGTTTCCAAAAAAACGATACTATCTACGGGTTCTAATGCCACCAATTGAAACAAAATATGGGTCACGGGAACAATTTTAGTTAGCATTTGAGGGTCAAGCCCAGCAGTGGAAATTAGGGAGACATCCTGTATGGTAGGAAAAGCGTAAACCACTCGCTTTTCCATTCCTGGATTAGTACGATTGCTCAACGTAGTTAAAACCCAGTTGCCCTCCGAACTTTGGAGAATATAGTACTGGGAGTAACGTAATTTTTGAGCGAGCGCTTTCAGGGCAGGAGAAATTGCTGAAATTAGATTTGGTGTAATACCATCGCGGGGTGCATTGTCAATCAGCAATTGAATTTGTGCTTCTAAATCCATAATGACTTGTATACGGCTCCTGGGTAATGGCAATAACATCTACAAAATGCGAACAATCCCATTAAATTTGGGAATAATAAAATCAGGCACATCTCAAACGTAGGTAGGGCCTGCATTTAGCTTATAAGCAAAACCCAAAAAGCCAACACCCACGGTCGTACAGGTTGTATTTAAATAACTTAAGGTCTTTTGAAAACCGAGACTATGAATTCAGCCGCAACCGCAACTATTCCATCTGCAACTTTTCTGGGAGAAAATTCTATTGGTGTGGAGGCGATCTTTCAACTCCTGTCCAGGGAGTTTCAGCAGTCAACCAAAGCTTCACAACAGAATTGCCACGATGTAGCCAGACGAATTACCACTGAAGTCTACCGGATTTGCAGTGAAAGCAAACGCATCCAGGCTTCCGGAGCTGTGGAAAGCTCGGCACTCACCCTCGCCCGACATCGGCTGCAACAGTGTCTTAGATACTATCAGTTGGGTTCAAATCGAGGCAGGGTAGAATTACACAGTACTTTGAGCGCTATTATTTATCGTTACATTAATCCTCCTCAGAAGCAATTAAGCTATCAAGGACGCCTGACTATAATTGAAGACTTTCTACAAAGTTTTTATTTAGAAGCATTAAACGCTTTCCGGCGAGAAAATCAACTCGGTGCTACTTATCGTCCACAAACGCTGCTGGAATTAGCTGAGTATATGGCATTCACGGAACGCTATGGTAAGCGACGAATTCCCTTACCAGGTCGTCAGCAACAGCTAATTATTTTACGGGCACAAACTTTTTCTCAACAGCAACCTCCTGAAACCAGCGTAGATATAGAACAAGCCGCAGAAGGTAGCAATAGTGAAGCTGATGGTTGGGAAGAACCAGCCATCCAGCAATTACGCTCCACAATGGCAACCCAAACAGAAGCCGAACCTGAAGAAGACACCTTACGTTCCGTTGTGATTACGGAATTAATGAGTTATCTCGAACAACGACAGCAATCGGATTGTGCTGATTATTTTTCGCTTCGTCTTCAAGATCTATCAGCACAGGAAATTGAGTCAGTTTTGGGTTTAACCCCTCGTCAGAGAGATTACTTACAGCAGCGCTTCAAGTATCATTTAATTCGATTCGCCTTGTTACACCGTTGGGAATTAGTTCACGAATGGCTAGAAGCTTCATTGCATACCAATTTGGGCTTAACTCCCCAGCAATGGCAAGCATACACAGCCCAATTGGACAGTAAACAGCGGTCTTTACTAGAGTTGAAGCAACAAGGGCAAACTGACGAAAAAATATCTAAAACTTTAGGGTTGTCAATGGCACAACTACAAAAACGTTGGTTTAAGATTCTTGAACAAGCTTGGGAAATTCGTAACTCATTAGTGTCCGGATCTGGTGCATCTACTCATGAATAGTGACTCAGAACCTTTACACGACGAGTGTCTCTATTGGTTATTGACAGGCAATGTCAAAAACGATGAGTGTCTCTCGTTAGAATGTAAGGAAAATTACGGGGTAGACAACCTCTCCAACAAAGCCATTGCTTCAAAAAACAGTGAGCCGGAATTGAGAGGAACACCCCAGGCCTTTTTACCGGGAGAAATTCCTACTGTGCAAGATCGTTTCCAAGCCGTCCTTAAGCGTCGGTTACAAATCCAAATCCAAGACCACCCACCTTTGTTTCCTTGGGAAACACAATTAGCTGAATATCCCGATTTTCTTGATGAGCCGTCTATAGCACTCGTTCCTAGCTGGGGATGGATGGCACAGCAGTCAAAGCTGAATCTGCCAGTTCCACTGCCAGAAAAAGTTTTCCGGCAATTGTTAGAACAGTGTCAGGCGTTGGTTACATCTTCAGTGCCACTGGGGGCAAAATTAGTTCAAGTGGTGGAGAACTTTTTCCCTAATGAATCTCAGGCACTAAATGATATTGCTGGTTTAGTGCTAAGAAGCACTTATCGTTCCGTGAATACTCTGGACAAAATGCCCGATATTCAGAGCGATTATTCAGATTTACAACCCCGTCAACAGATGGCTTTGTCACTGCTGGCGGCAAAACAATTGCTGGAAAATCTAACTCTACCACTTTCAGCAACTAGTCCAGTGGTAGAAAGACAATGGTTAACCAATGTCGGGACTTTAAACATTAAAGTAAAGTACCAAACTCTAGGTCAAGTTACTAAGTTACTTGTTGAAGCTGATTTACCTGTTAAAGGAACTTTGACATTGCGCGGAAGTGGCACTTTAGCAATGACAACATCTTCGAGTTCCGGATACTTAAGTGTAGAGTTAGGCTGCGAGCAACTTAACCCAATTTATACCCTAGAAGTTGAGTTTCCAGAAATAGACGAACAACCTTTGTTGTTTGTAATTACTCCCTCAATGTAGTCTAAATTACTACCGCTAGCACACTGCGTTAATCAATCAACGCTGATACATATTTAAGATAACTTTTCCCTTTGCTGTTGCTTTGGGGCTTTGTTTCTCTATGAAGACTACTAAAAACAGGGTGCTTACTTAATGTAGGTTGCCTAATCTCAAGTAGGTGTAGACTCACCCAATAATACCAATGTCCAAACAAAGTCTGCTTGTGCAGGCTGCGGAAAATTAAGTAGTCACAAAGCCTGGGAAACAAGTTATACCAATTCCAAATTCATGCATTAGCAGAGCTAGATTTCAAATGTTACTGAATTTTGGAAAATTGGTGTTAATTCTGTGCGTTGTGCTGATTTAGCCAGGTCTCTATATTTACCAAGCCATCACTTTTCCACTTATAGACGCTTAAAAACAGGATAAGAAAACTTCCCCCAACGGGAATACTTGATAGTAGGGCGGTTGGTTCCGTCTTAACTATTGTTTCCGTCGGATCTACACCTGAGACTCGAAATGTTTAACTTATCCAGGATGAATCGGTTTTGGCGTCTCTCTACACATAATTTCAGGCGGCAAAATATACAGGGTTTGCCTTCGACAGAAGTGGAAAATTCAATTTCCTTGCGGGTGCTGGTGCTAGCGTTGGTGATTTTGGGAATTGTGGCAACGGATATCGCTGCTGAGACTTTATTCAGTCTTTGGGCATTACCCCTAAGTGTAGTGGGTGCAGTTTGGAGTTACTATCGTCGCCGCGATACTAACATCGCAGTGAAGTTCTGCATCGCTATTGGTATGTTAATAGCGCTGGGTGCTTTCTTTGGACGGTTAGTGACAGAGTTGAATGATACGCGGTTGGGTTTGGCAGAGTTATTAATTCAACTCCAGGTGTTGCATAGCTTTGATACACCCCGCCGCAAAAATTTGGGTTATTCCATTGTTATCGGATTAATTTTATTAGGTGTGGCGGCAACGCTGAGTCAGACTTTAGCATTTGCACCTGTGTTGCTGTTGTTTTTAGCCATCGCTTTGCCAACCCTAGTTCTAGATTATCGCTCCCGCTTGGGTCTGCAACCACTAAAAAGACAAAAACAAAAGACCCCAAAGGATAAATTCTCAACTTTAAATTTTAAATTTTTAATTGTTAATTTTTTTGTAATTGTCGGTTTGGGACTGGCAATTTTTGCTGTTTTACCCAGGTTACCTGGTTACCAATTAAGAACCTTTCCTGTAAGTTCTCCTATTGAAATTAAAGGCAATTTTACAGGACGTAGTATTATCAATCCCGGTTACGTCCGCCAAGGTAACGGTAATGATAGAGGCAACGGTACAGGACAGGGCAAAACTGGCGAACCAGGAAAAGTAGATAACAATTTTTACTACGGTTTCAATAGCGAAATTAACCAAAACCTACGGGGGGAGATGAAACCCAAGGTTGTGATGCGGGTGCGATCGCAAGCTGAAGGTTTTTGGCGAGTGTTGGCATTTGACCGTTACACAGGTAAGGGATGGCAACTTTCTCGTAAGGATGATGTTACCACCATTAGGCGGCCGCCTTGGTCTTACCAAATGTTTCTTCCCGCACCTTTGATTTCTGGTAAAACTCAAGAAGTAGTACAAACTTACACAGTGGTGTCGGATTTGCCGAATTTAATTCCTGCAATGGCCAATGCCAAGGAAATTTACTTTCCCACACCAATGATCGCAGTTGATAAAGAAAATGGGTTGCGATCGCCTGTAGAGTTATCAGAAGGCGTAACTTATACAGTAGTTTCCGAAGTGCCACACCGCGATCGCACTGTCTTAGGTGAAACTTCTACTAAATATCCCCAACATATTAAAAACCATTATCTCCAAATACCGCCGGAAATTGCCGAAAAAGTCCGCCAACGCACCGAAGAAATCCTCGCCAACTACAATCAAAACCGCGTAGCAAAGTCTTCTAAAAGTCTGGATTCAGCTTATGAAAAGGCTCTTTACTTAGCTCAATACTTGAAGCAATACTACTCTATTCCGCAAAATCCCTTAGAATTCCCTTATTTAGATGAAAAAGAAGACTTAGTAGAAGCTTTTTTATTCAAGTATAAAGGAGGCTATCCAGACCACTTTTCCACAGTTCTCACAGTGATGCTACGTTCCATTGGCATCCCGGCGCGATTGGTGGCGGGATTTAGTCCAGGAGAGTTTAATCCATTCACCGGGATGTATGTTGTCCGTAATACAGATGCCTACGCGATGACAGAAGTATATTTCCCGAAATATGGTTGGTTTGCCTTCGATCCAATTCCCAATCATCCATTAATACCCCCGTCAATAGAGGATACTGAAACTTTTAGCGTATTGCGGCAATTTTGGCAGTGGGTTGCTGGATGGTTGCCTTCTCCGGTGACTGGTTTATTGAATAATGTATTTGGCACAATATTTAACTGGATCGGTAGAGCGATCGCTTGGTTTTTTGCTTTATTTACTCAAGGTTGGTTCGGTGTATTAACTGGCTTAATCTTGGGTACTACCATCGCATTCTTTGGTTGGGTAGCTTGGGGACAGTGGCGAGAATGGCGCAATCGTCGATGGTTAAAAAAATTGCCAGCAATGGAAAGCCTTTATCAACAAATGTTGCAATGGACAGCGCAAAAAGGTTTGGGTAAGCATCCAGCACAAACACCTTTAGAATATGCCAAAGTTTCATACCAACATCATCCCCCAACAACTGCTGAGGTCATAGATGAAATTTGTCAAGCCTATGTTAGCTGGCGTTATGGTGGTCATACGCCTAATTTGATCAGACTGCGAGAAAGCTGGCAAGGTTTGAAAAAAGGGAGTGGCGATCGCGCAAACTAATTAAGGAAAATTTTGAGAAATATCAGTTGACAAAATCAACAAATTATTAATAGCATCTAATTAGATGCTTATTAAATGTTGACTCTATGATTGATATTTCAAAAGATATACATTCTCTCACCGAGTTTAAACGTAATACGACTGAGTTTTTGCAGCGTATTAAGCAAACAAAACATCCCTTAGTTTTGACTGTCAATGGAAAAGCAGAATTAGTTGTTCAAGATGCAGAATCTTATCAGGAACTTTTAGATGCTGCTGAGTTAGTAGAAACTTTAAAGGGTATTAAAGTTGGTTTGGAACAAATGCAGGAAGGAAAAGGAAAAAAAGCGGAAGATTTTTTTAATGAACTGTTTGATAAATTCGACAGTTCTCAATGAGTCAGAAATATCAGATAATCATACAACCCGTAGCACAAAAAGCAATAGAAGAAGCCTACTTTTGGTTGAGTAATAATTCTTCTAGTAAAGCTAGACAATGGTTAGAAGGATTGTATAAAGCTATTTTATCCCTAGAAAAAATGCCTTCTCGTTGTTCTTTAGCATTTGAGAATGATTTTTTTGAGCAAGAAATCCGACAATTGCTTTATGGAAAGGGAAGAAATGCCTATCGAATTCTCTTTACTATCGTTAATGATAATGTAGAGATTCTGTTTGTACGACATGCTGCTCAAAAACCGATGATAGATAAATCTGATGAGGAATAAATAATTGTGGTGGGTTAGGGTTGTAGCTTCAACAAGCGAGAACGAATAAAACTCAAATCAGGTTGAATATTGGACAAACGTTGCTGTACAGATTCAGCTAATTGTTCTCTGTGATTAAGGTAAGCTTCTACAGCGTTTTGATGTCGAAGATAGTAACCAATGGTGCTATAAACATCAGACAACGATAGAGTCGAGTACCTTTGGACGATAGACTCAGGGGATGCACCATCCTGAAAAGCTCGGATTACGACTTCTAACAAAACCCTTGAATTCCCAACTCGAATTGCTCCGGTTTCATCTTCTCTAAGAGGAGGTGTTTCACGCTCTAAAACTAGGTTCATGGGCTAATTTCCCTGATTGACTTGACGTAATGCTAACTTAAATCACGTGCGATCGCCCCAGCCCTACCCTGAAACTACTAAAAAGACTCAACCTCGCATTTGCATCAAATTTCCTGAGGAGTAACGACGCAATCCTTGGTAAAACACATAGACACCAACTAACAGTACTGTAATCGATCCAGCCACTGCTAATACAGCATGAATCCAAGATAGCGATCGCAATGCCTCAATTGGTAAATAATTCACAAATCCAGCCGGAAGCAGTGTATACATTAGTAGCTTCACTGTTCCCTCAAACAAAGTCGCTGGATAAGTACTGAAGGTAAGCATGGCATTCCGCCACTGCTGTGTTAATCCTTCGGAATTGCCCAGATAAAAGCTGAGGCTACCTATCAAAACATTAAAGCCCACGAATAATGTCGCTACTGAAACTGTCAACCCAGTGAACAACGCTAAATGCACTGCATCAGGCTTGACAAAAAACAAATAAACCCCATACCCAAACAGCAAATCTCCCCAAGATGTAGCATTCATTCGTCCCAGCAGTAAGTGTGGTAAAAGGGCACGCGGGTACAACATCCATACATCCAACTGTCCCTGCACAATCAGACTTGTTAGTTGTAAAGCATTACCACAGACAGTATGAGCCAAACCAAACCCTGTTGCTGCGATCGCCCAGAGAGTAATTACATCTTGCACTGTCCAGCCTCGTAGCACTGGAAAGCGTGTAAAAAACAGCCCCCAAAATGTCACCCACACTAAGTTATTAACTATCATTGCCACCACTTGTGTGAGGAATGCGCCGCGATATTCTAGGTGGGCGTTCAGATTGAGCCAAATATAAGCGCTAGCTAATTTTAGGTAGGAAATTAAACGCCAGAACATCTTAACCTCCATGCGCGTGGATACGTTTCACTGCCGTGCGGTACACAAGGGCTACCAATACAGTCAGCACAACTATGGCAACTCCCTGGCGCATTAACAATTCACCAGCAAAACTCAAGTCGGGATGCACGAATAAACGTGCTGGGCCATATAAAATGCTGGCAAAGGGTAAAGCCTGTAGTATTGGCTGCCAGTTTTCTGGTAGCAGTTCCAAGGGAATTAGCATCCCGCCCAAAATCATGGTCAATCGGGAGTAAATGAGCATTAATCCGCTGGTGTTTTCCAGCCAGAAAGCTCCTAAGCCCACTAAGAAAGTTGCCAAAAAATCTAGTACAAATGCCAGTGGTAGCACCGCTAGGAATAATAAAATTCCTCGGAAAGTTAAAGGAATTGTGCCAACAAACAATAATGCCACTAGGGATGCGATCGCTACATTCAACCCAAAGCGCACTGTCCGCTCTCCCAAAGTAGTCCACAGACGATATAAAGGGTAGGATAGAGGGCGGATTAGTTGTACTGCCAGCGCTCCCGTCCTTACATCCTCGTCTACCTCCAAAGCCACCTGAGGACTAGAGAGGACGATAGACTCAGTGATACCTAAATACCAAAGCATTTGAGCGAGTGTTAAACCTCCCAACTGTTCAGCATCCGTTTGAGCATAGGTGATACGCCACAGTTGTAGGAAGATGTAGAGAATGACAAACAGGAAAATTCCTCTGGAAGCAACTTCTCCAAAATAAGCTAGATTGGAGCGAGCTGCTGTCAAGCCGATCCAAGTATATTTGCTGAAATTCTTCACTAAATTATCCTAAAATCAAGGGTTTAAGACCCCTATGTATACAGGTAGTATCAGTTGAGTTGCGGTTTAAATCCCCAACTCCAACTGTATTTAATGTGTCAATTTTCAATTGTTAAGAAGCTGCCTGAGCATAAATGTGTGCAATTACCTCTTCCAGTGGTGGGTCTTCAATTGCAATATCAGCCACCGAACCCGCCTGGAGAATTTGAGTCATCACGGTTTCAATTGGTGTGATGCGGGTCTTAACTTCTAGCTTGAGACTATATTCGCTAGCTTTGAGTTGTGTCACTCCTGGGAGGCTGATTTCGGCGGGTGAAGTATGGAATTTGACGCTGAGAATCTTTGAGCCAAGGTATTGACGGCGCATTGCAGAAACTTTGTCATCGAGTACCACGTGCCCGTGATTAATTACCACTACTCGCTGGGCTACCTGTTCAATGTCGCCTGCATCGTGGCTGGTGAGAAATACTGTTACCCCTTCAGTGCGGTTCCATTCGCAGATGAGGTCGCGTAATTCCTGACGAGCAATTACATCCAGTCCAATTGTGGGTTCGTCGAGGAATAATACTTTAGGCTTATGGAGTAAACTGGCTGCTACTTCTGCTCGCATCCGCTGACCTAAAGACAACTTACGTACTGGGGTATTCCAAAACGGGCCCAGGTGAAAACGCTCAACTAGTTGGTCGCGACGTTGAATATATTCTTGCCGATTCAGATTATAGATTCGCGCTAGTAACTCCAAGGTATCGCGGGGAGGTAGGTGATACCATAACTGCGATCGCTGTCCAAACACTACCCCCATCTGGTAAGCTAATTCGCGTCGATTTCGCCAAGGATTTAATCCCAGTAACCTTGCTGTTCCAGATGAAGGTTGTAGTATGCCTGTCAGCATCTTGATTGTAGTGGACTTCCCCGCGCCATTGGGGCCGATGAAAGCGATCGCTTCACCATCTGGAACGCTTAGATTAATGCCATCTACCGCCACAATCTCTTTGTGAGTGCGGTTGCGTCCCCAACCCCTACTCAGAGTAAACGTCTTGGATAAATTTTCCAGTTCTACGGCTGACATCACCGATGAACCTCTTCAGTTGATTATGTAATACAAATATAATACACTAGGCTAGTAGCATGATAAAACCTAAATTTTAAATAAATTGCTCTCTGGGTTCTCTTGGTATTAACCCAAATTGCGGAAGTAGGAGCATCAACGGTAGTGAGTACTATAGGAATCCGCTTTGATTCCTGAAATTATTTGCGTAGCGAGGAAACAGGGAACAGGGTTGGGGGAATAGGTAAGAAGGAATCAAAATGTACTGAGTTTTTTTCAAAAATCAAATACGAATCCTATAGAGCGTCGCGTCTTTATTCTGACTTCTGTTAGCGGTAGCGGGGCGTTTAGCCCATTCTGAATTCTGAATTCTGAATTCTGATTTCTGATTTCTGATTTCTTCTTAACATAGTTTGTTTTTTTCACATCGTTCTACTTATCAGGATAGGGTAGGCACTACCTTTTTATATAATGCCCACCCTACAAATATCAATTATCAGATTTTATCTGCAATTGATATACATTTTATAGTCCTATAAAAAACTGATTAGTGTTTATTTAATTCTCACATAGTGAGCAGGAACCCACCGTCTACCATGTTGTGTTTTTTCCCAATGCCCAGGAATCAATTTTTGATGAATAACTGGGCGTGGAGCAACCTTAGGTTTATGAACACTAGGTATGACAACAATTTTTGCTGCCGATGCCTGTGATGGGAAAGAAGCAACCGCCAATGGTAGAGCTAGTAACATGCCAATTAGAATACGTTTCATCATCAAATCTCTCATTAGTTACTTGGTTGAATTTTCTACAACATTCCTAATTAATTCGCAAATATTTATTCTTTAAATAGCCTTGAGAAAAATATCTTTTTAGCTATAAAAAGTTTTGCTTGTTTAACCTATAAATTAGGAGTGTTGTATGGCTATGAGTTTAAAACATTCAATTAAGAATAGACATTGCCAAAAAGTCATTATTTGAGCGTTACTTTAGTCATAACGATTTTTATAAAGATACTTGTTTTGTTATGGCAGTAAACAGGCAAGAAGCTGCAAAATTTCTTGATACTGATGTTTAGCAATCAGTTCATGTCCCCATCACAGTAGCTATTGCCCTACTTTTATCACTTTGATAATAATGTGAAGTTGACACGTATCTATAGAACAATACTGTTCAGTTAACGAATTTATTTTTTATGGCGGTTTTCCATTGAATGGAATACACATTTTCAAATCGAATCATTGTAGGATCGCAAGGCTTTGCGCCCCTACCGCGTGGTCTATTTATCCCAATTTGAAAAAATAATGCAACACATAGACAAGACCCCTCCCCAACCCTCCCCTTGGCAAGGGGAGGGTGCCGTCA
>NZ_JACKZU010000804.1:0-436 GCF_014222165.1 Nostoc sp. 2RC | reverse complement strand
CTTGTATAGTTTGAGTCCGATTACCACCGCCGTCGTGCATAAGTACAATTCCTCCAGGTTTTGCTAACCTAAACACATTATTAATTAACTTTGGTACACTGGGGCGTGAGTAGTCCATTGAGTCGGATGACCATATGATCACCGCATATTTATTATTTTTAGCATAGGAGACTAGTCCATTATTCATCATGCCTCCCGGTGGACGAAATAAGTCTGTTTTCACACCTGTTGTTTGATATATAAGGTTGGTTGTATTATTAACTTCATAAGCTGCTACTTGTGGATTCATGAAATGGTACCAATGGTGCCAAGTATGGTTACCAATTGCGTGTCCTTCAGCAGCCACTCTTCTTAATAAATCTGGGTAATTTTTTACGTTTTGTCCAACGACAAAAAATGTTGCTTTAATATTATTTTGTTTAAGAATATCTAATAC
>NZ_JACKZU010000111.1:0-21596 GCF_014222165.1 Nostoc sp. 2RC | reverse complement strand
GAAGTGGGGGAGCGGGGGAGCGGGGGAGCAGGGGAGCAGGGGAGAAAAATAGTTTCCCAGTCCCCAGTCCCCGCCTCTACAAAACTGGGGATTTAGCGCGTTATCTTCCAGACGGTAACATTGAGTTTTTGGGACGCATCGATCATCAGGTGAAGATTCGCGGGTATCGGATTGAACTAACGGCGATTGAGGCAATTTTACTCCAACATCCTGTTGTTCGGGAAGCGATCGCCACACTTATAGAAGACTCAGGTAGCAAACGCTTAGTCGCCTACATAGTACTACAGCAAAGACCAGCACCTACAACCAAGGAATTGCGGAGTTTCTTGCGGCAGAAGTTACCAGAATATATGCTTCCTAGCACCTTTGTCATCTTGGAAGAATTGCCATTGACACCTAGCGGCAAAGTCGATCGTCGTCGTTTGCCAGCACCGGAGCAGGTACAATCCGATGAGGAAAAAATAGCTTATACTGCACCCCGCACGGTAGTAGAAGAGGTGTTAGCTACAATCTGGAGTCAAGTTTTGGGAATTGGTCAAGTGGGTATCCACAACAACTTTTTAGAGTTGGGAGGTGATTCGATTCAAAGTATTCAGGTTGCGGCTAAAGCTTATGAAGAGGGGTTGAAATTCACTATCAATCAGTTATTTGCATATCCAACAATTGCAGAGTTAGCAACAGTTGTGGAGACAATTTCCGTTCCCCAGGAGGAAGTTCAGCCCATTGCTAATTTCGTGTCCACCGATACGCCAAGCTTTAAACCTTCAGACTTTCCAGAAGCTGAATTAACTCAGGAAGAACTAAATAAGCTTTTTTTGAACAACAGGTAAAAAATTCAAGGTATGGAAGCTAAAAATATCGAGGACATCTACACACTTTCGCCGACGCAACAGGGTATGCTGTTCCACATCCTCTCGGCTCCAGATTCGAGGATGTATGTGGAGCAAACGGTATGTACCTTGCAGGGAACTCTCAACATCTCAGCTTTTGAGCAGGTTTGGCAGCAAGTAATAGACCGACATCCGAGTTTGAGGACAGCTTTTGTATGGCAAGGTCTGAATCAGCCAGTTCAGATAGTACACCAACAAGTTAGAATGGCGATCGCGCATTATGATTGGCGCGATCTGACAACGACTGAACAGGAAGCACAACTACAAAGTTACCTGGAAGCAGACCAAAAAAATGGCTTTGATTTGGCTCAACCACCCTTAATGCGGCTGGCTTTAATTCAGACAGAGGTGGATACTTACCAATTTATTTGGAGCATTTGTCACCTAGTCTTAGATGCGTGGTGTGTGAATACAATCCTCAAAGAATTTTTGTCTTGCTACGAGGCACTTTGTCAAGGCCGGATTCTCCAGTTGCAACCAAGCCGTCCTTATCGAGATTACATCAGTTGGCTGAAGCAGCAAGATTTATCAGAGGCTGAGGTCTTTTGGCGAAAATATCTTCAGGGCTTCACAACACCAACTTCTTTGACAGCAGATTGGAAAAGTCAACAAGAAGGTTTCAATCAACAACAAGTCCAACTTTCGCTAGCAACCACAGAAGCACTTAAGTCTTTAGCGCAACAACATCATTTGACTCTGAACACCTTATTACAAGGGGTTTGGGCATTGCTGTTAAGTTATTACAGCCATGAAGCAGATGTGGTGTACGGAACCGTTGTATCTGGACGACCACCAACATTATTAGGGGTTTCCTCGATGGTGGGGCTTTTTATTAACACCCTACCAGTGCGCGTACTCGTGTCTGGTGAAGCTTCGCTTTTATCTTGGCTAAAAGAACTCCATTCCCAGCAGCTTAGTATACTTAGATACGAATGTACCCCCCTAGTTCAAATCCAGAATTGGAGTCAAGTACCTCCAGGCATACCTTTGTTTCAGAGCATTTTGGTATTTGAAAACTCCTCAGCCAATATTTCTAGCTTACCTACAGGAAACTTGAGAATTGATAATGTTCGCTCTTTTATCAACTCTAACTATCCTCTTGTTCTTTTAGTTAAACCTGGGTTGCAGTTATCGTTGAATATATTTTATGACTTACGTTACTTCAATAAAATGATGATAACTAGAATGTTGAGTCATTTAGAAGTGTTGCTAAACAATATAGTTGCAAATCCCGACACTAAACTGGGAACTTTGACCCATAGTATTGTCGATATTGAACAACAGCAACTACTAGTTGAATTCAACAATACAAAAAGAGATTATGTCAATGACAAGTGTATCCACCAATTAATTGAGTCACAGGTAGAACGTACTCCCGAAAATGTAGCTGTGGTGTTTAAAAATGAGCAATTAACTTACCGAGAATTGAACACCAGAGCCAATCAACTAGCACACCGTCTTCAAGCTTTGGGAGTTGAACCCGATGTATTAGTGGGGATTTGCGTAGAACGCTCTTGGGAAATGCTGGTAGGTATACTAGGCATTCTCAAAGCTGGAGGAGCTTATGTACCAATCGATCCAATGTATCCCCAACAGCGATTGAATTATCTGCTGGAAGATTCTCAGGTATCAATAATATTGACCCAAGAACGGTTAGTGAAAAATTTACCTGATATTGGAGCGCAAGTGCTTTGCTTAGATACTCTTTGGGATGCAATTGCTCAAGAAGGTGATGAAAATCTCAAAAGTGAAGTGAAGACTGATAACCTGGCTTACTTAATTTATACTTCTGGATCTACAGGACAACCCAAAGGAGTGCAGGTTACGCATCAAAACTTAGTTCACTCGACGACTGCTCGGATTGGTTATTATGAGCAACCTGTGACAGGCTTTCTCTTAACTTCACCTTTTGCTTTTGATAGCTCTGTTGCAGTGATTTTTTGGACACTTTGTCAAGGGGGTTTCGTCTCAGTTTTACCGGAAAATTGGCAATTAGATATTAAACAGATGATAGAGGCGATGCCTACGGCGGCAAGCTACGCTCAACAACAAATTTCCCATTTATTATGTCTACCATCTCTCTACAAGCTGATTTTAGAGCAAGCCAAATCACAGCAAATAGTTAGCCAATCAAAGTTTACGGAATTAGATAACGAACCGCAGAGGCGCAGAGAACACAGAGGAAGAGAAGCAGAGAGTTGGTTTACTCAGCAAAGTTGCTGTGATGCACTAGTTAGTCTAAAAACTGTAATTGTCGCTGGGGAATCATGTCCCAAGGAGCTTGTTAAGCAACATCGTGAATTATTACCACAAGTCAGCTTATTTAATGAGTATGGCCCCACAGAAGCAACAGTATGGAGCAGTGTATACAATTGTCAAAATCATGATTTAAACAGTTCTGTTCCCATTGGTCGCCCAATTGCTAATACTCAGATATATTTACTAGATTCTCATCTTCAACCAGTACCAATTGGTGTATCTGGAGAGATATATATTGGTGGTTTTGGCGTAGCTAAAAGCTATCTTAATCGCCCAGAATTAACCGCCCAAAAGTTTATTCCCAATCCATTTAGCGATGAACCAAAGGCACGCCTCTATAAAACTGGAGATTTAGGGCGTTATCTCCCAGATGGAAACATTGAGTTTCTCGGTCGTCTCGATCAGCAGGTTAAGATTCGCGGGTATCGGATTGAGCTACCTGAAATTGAAACCGTTCTGAATCAACACTCAGCTGTGCAAGAAGCGATCGTTGTCGCCCAAGAGGATATCGATGCTCACCGCCGTTTAGTAGCATATATTGTCCCAGAAAAGGAGCAAGTCCCCACAGTTGATATCCTACATAGCTTCTTAAAAAATTACTTGCCAGAGTATATGCTTCCTTCGGTGTTCGTAATGCTAAAAACCCTACCACGAACTCCCAATGGTAAAGTAGACCGTCAAGCCCTTCCCATTCCCGATCAAGAAAGACCAAATCTAGAAGCAGTATTTGTCCCACCTAGCACTGCGATCGAAGTAGCACTAGCAGAGATTTGGTCACAAGTTCTGAGTATAGAAAAAGTGGGCATTCACGACAACTTTTTAAAGTTAGGCGGAGACTCACTTCGTAGCATTCAAGTATTATCCAGAGCTAATGACCGAGGATTAAATTTTTCTTTACAAGAGTTTATTCAACATCCCACAATTCATCAACTTTCCCAAGTTATTAAAACTAATCAGGAACTACGGATACCCGCAATACAGCCAGTATCTCGTGACCAATACCGATTTAAATAATTCGTAATTCGTAATTCGTAATTCGTAATTAAGTTTTGCGTTAGCGAGTCCGCGATAGCGCAGCGTTAGCGAGTAATCGAGCGTCGCGTCTGGTGATTTTAACCCCACTGCAAAAGTTGTCGCTATTTAGAAGCGAGGGACTTATCCCATTTATTTGTGAGGCTGCACCAAACTCTTTTAACTTCTTTCTTTCTTCGTGTCCTTTGTGTCCTTTGCGGTTCGTTTCCTCATTCTTTTATTCCTATCTTCAGACAGGATAATAGTAAATTTTAAAATTGGTAGTCAACAAGATAGTTCAAGTCTAAATTCCCAACTAATTCAATTAGGAATTACGAATTATTTTAATGGTTTCTGAAATTCACAACAACGATTTATGACAGAGCAACTATTTGTTTTTCCTACATCTTTTGCCCAGCAACGACTGTGGTTTTTGCATCAGCTAGAACCAAATAGCTCAGTGTATAACCTGCCTTATGGGTTACGAATCAGTGGTAATTTGAAAGTAGAGGCTTTGCAACAGGCTTTTGAAGCGATCGCCAATCGTCACGAAATTTTGCGGACTAACTTTACCACGGTAGATGGAAATCCGGCACAAGTCATTGCCAAAAGCCGAAGTATACTCATACCTGTAGTAAATCTTAGTCAATGCTCGGAAGTAGGCCGCGCAGCCCAAGTCCAGGAACTCATTAACAAGGAAGCAGAATACTCCTTTGATTTGGCACAGGATTCGTTACTGCGTATCACCTTAATACAATTAGGTGAGAAAGAATATCTACTGTTGCTAACGCTACATCACATCATCTTTGATGGTTGGTCGATTGGGGTTTTCATCGGAGAATTAACAGCGCTCTATAAAGCCTTTTCTACCGGGACTGCTTCGCCACTTCCCGAACTGCCCATACAGTACGCTGACTATGCCATCTGGCAACGAGAGTGGTTGCAAGGGATGGCACTTAAAACTCGTTTAGACTACTGGAAACAACAGCTAGCTGGTTCCCTACCCGTTCTGGAATTGCCCACAGACCATCCAAGGTTAGCAGTTCAGAACTTTCAAGGTGCAACCGAGTCTTTTTCATTGTCTTCTGATTTATCGCAGGCACTCAAGCACATTAGCCAGCAAGCAGGAATCACTTTGTTTATGACTCTGTTGGCAGCATTCAAAACATTACTCTACCGCTATACAGGAGAAGGAGACATCATAGTAGGTTCACCTACTGCTAACCGCAACCGCCCCGAAATCGAAGGATTAATCGGGTTCTTCGTTAACACCCTTGTTCTGCGTACCTACCTTGGGGATAACCCCAGTTTTCGGCAGTTGCTTTTACGAGTACAGAAAGTAACTTCAGGGGCATTTGACCATCAAGACTTGCCTTTTGAGAAGCTGGTAGAAGAAATGCAGCCAGAGCGCAGCCTCAGCCATACGCCACTGTTTCAGGTAATGTTTGTCCTGCAAAATGCACCGATGCCACCCTTGGAGTTGCCAGAATTGATTTTGAATCCTGTGATAGTGGACAGCAAGACAGCCAAGGTTGACCTGTCTCTATCGGTGACAGATACGCCGCAGGGATTGATGGGGAATCTAGAATACAACACTGACTTGTTTGAAGCAGCCACTATTAAGAGAATGGTAGGGCATTTCCAGACTTTGCTTGAAAGTATTGTGGTGAATCCCGACCACCGTCTCAGTGACTTGCCAATCTTGACAGAAACAGAACGGCAGACTTTGTTAGTAGAGTGTAATATCACAAAAACAGAAAATTTGCAAGACTTGTGTATCCATGAGTTGTTTGAAACTCAAGTAGAGCAAACACCGGATGCTGTTGCAGTCGTTTTTGAAGGGCAACAGCTAACATACCGGGAACTGAACGCCAAAGCGAATCAGCTAGCGCGTTACTTACATTCGCTTGGTGTCAGACCAGAAGTGCTGGTGGGTATTTGTGTAGAGCGATCGCTTTTAATGATTATAGGGTTGTTGGGCATCCTCAAGGCTGGTGGGGCTTATGTACCCTTAGATCCCGCTTATCCCCAAGAGCGCTTGACCTGGATGTTATCAGATTCACGAGTACCAGTCCTCTTGACTCAGAAGCATTTGCTGGTAGAACAAGAGTTTGATGGACTGTATGTAATTTGCTTGGATACAGACTGGGAAGTAATTTCTCAAGAGAGTCAAGAGAATCTCGTCAGTGATGCGACACCGGAAAATTTAGCATATATCATCTATACATCAGGTTCTACAGGCAAACCAAAAGGAGTGATGATTCAACATCAGTCTTTAGTGAATTTCACTCTTGCGGCAATTGTTGAATATGGGTTTACTCAGTCTGATCGCATTCTACAGTTTGCCTCTATTAGTTTCGATGCGGCAGTCGAAGAAATTTATCCCTGCCTGATCTCTGGTGGCACGCTGGTGCTACGTAATGAACAGATGTTAATTGACATAACGAATTTCCTCAAACAATGTCAAGAGTGGGAAATTACGGTACTAGGTTTGCCAACTGCATACTGGCACCATCTGACTTTTGAATTAACGAGGATACAAATGAGCCTACCTGAATCATTGCGCTTGGTAATGATTGGAGGAGAGCAGGTACTCCCAGAACGAGTAAAAATGTGGCAAAAGTATGTAGGTGATTACCCGCAGCTATTCAACGGATATGGGCCTACAGAGGCAACTGTAGTCACCACAATTTATAAGTTACCAAAAGCTAGCTTTTCTTCAGATAGTACATTGTCAGGAGTACCCATTGGTAAGCCTATTGGTAATGTTCAAGTGTATGTGTTAGATAAATACTTACAGCCAGTTCCTATTGGTATTCAGGGAGAACTCTATATTGCTGGTGCTGGTTTAGCACGAGGTTACTTGAATCGCCCAGACTTAACTGAAGAAAAATTTATTCCTAATCCCTTTAGCAATTTGAGATTGGGAGATTGTAGTGAAAATCTAGAAGATTGCGATCGCACACAATTTAGCAATCCAATTAGTAATTCAAAATCCAAAATCCAAAATCTAAAATTGAGTCGCCTTTACAAAACTGGGGATTTAGTGCGTTATCTCCCAGACGGCAACATTGAGTTTCTCGGTCGTATTGATAATCAGGTGAAGGTGCGCGGCTTTCGCATCGAACTTGGAGAAATTGAAGTGGTACTGACTCAACATTCCGAGATTAAGGAAGTTGTAGTCATCGCTCAACAAGATGCTACGGGCAACCAATACTTAGTAGCTTATGTGGCTCCCACTTCAAAGTCAGTGCCGAAAAGCAGTGAACTGCGCCGCTTTCTCAGGGATAAGTTGCCTGAATATATGATGCCAAAAGTCTTTGTGATGTTAGAAGCACTACCACTCACTCCTAACGGCAAAATAGACCGTAAAGCGTTACTAATAGCTGACCAAAACCCTTATGATGATGACACAATTTACGTAGCGCCACGGACATTAACTGAGGAGAAATTAACGGCAATTTGGGCTGATTTACTTGTTCGCACAAAAGTTGGTATTAATGATAACTTCTTTGAGTTGGGTGGTCATTCCTTACTGCTGACTCAGATGATTTTTCGAGTGCGTGAAACTTTTCAAGTAGAGCTACCCTTGCGTAGTCTATTTGAAATGCCTACGGTAGCTGCCCTAGCCGAAAGTATTGAGATGGTTCAAAACACAGGTTCTAATACTATTGCTCGGAAAACTGTTGCGGATCTGCAAGCCGAAGCTGTTCTCGATCCCTCAATTTGTCCTGAAGCTCTCCCAAGAAATTATACAACCGAGCCAGCTAGTATTTTATTAACTGGAGCGACAGGTTTTTTAGGAGCTTTTTTACTTGATGAACTTCTCCAAAAAACTTCAGCAGATATTTATTGTTTAGTACGTTCTACTGATGTAGAATCAGGCAAAAATAAGCTCCGCCAAAACCTGGAAATGTATTCACTTTGGAACGAACATTTAAGTTCCAGAATCATCCCGGTTGTAGGAGATTTATCTAGGCCATTTTTTGGACTATCTCAGGAACAGTTTCTGCTATTGGCAAATAATATAGATGTTATTTATCACAATGGTGCTTTAGTTAATTTTATTCATCCATACGAGCATCTGAGGGCGGCTAATGTTCAAGGAACCCAGGAAGTTCTCAGATTAGCAAGCTTAATCAAAGTCAAACCTGTGCATTACGTTTCTACCCTTTCTGTTTTTCCCGCACAAAGCGATTCGGAAGTTCAAGTATTCCGAGAAAAAGACTATTTGGAACACGGTGAAATTCTCGAAGGTGGCTACGCTCAGAGTAAATGGGTGGCGGAAAAATTAGTAGCGATCGCACTTTCTAGAGGGCTGCCTGTCACTATCCACAGACTGGGAAGGATCACAGGAAACAGCAAAACAGGGGTCTGGAATACAAATGATTTTATGTGCCGCATGATTAAATGCTGTATTCAGCTTGGTAGTGTGCCAGAAATTACTGGTTTGGTGGACATGAGCCCCGTAGACTACGTAAGTCAAGCGATCGTTTATTTATCTCAGCAAAAAGAATCAATCGGAGAAGTTTTTCACTTGCTTAATCCCCACCCAATTAAACTAGAGGAACTCATGGAGTGGGTACGTTCTTATGGCTATCCACTGCGGCTAGTTGCTTATGATGAATGGCGACAAGAGTTAATAACTGCTGCAAAGCATTCTCCAGATGCAACGTTGTATTCCCTTTTGCCTTTGTTTCCTGAAAATAGATCCAAAAATCAGATATCCATCGAAGAGAGTCTTTCTCAATCAAAAATGACACAGTTCGATTGCCAAAACACGCAGGGTAAGCTGGCAGATACTTCTATTGTATGTCCTGCGATCGATGACGAACTTCTGGAAAACTACTTCTCTTACTTCACTCATCATGGTTTCCTGAATCACCCACATCTGTAGAATGCGAATATTTACCTTAATCTGGTTTGGCCAGCTTGTCTCATTTATCGGCTCTGGGCTGACTCGATTTGCTTTAGGTGTCTGGGTATACCGAAATACCGGGTCAGTCACGCAATTTGCCCTGATTTCTTTGTTCGCAATACTGCCAAGCATCTTGTTATCACCCTTAGTCGGTGTGCTTGTAGATCGCTGGAACCGACGCACTTGCATGATACTTAGCGATGCTGGAGCCGGACTGAGTACGCTAGCTATTGTGCTGTTGCTCTTGGTTGGTCGGCTTGAAGTCTGGCATATCTACTTAGTTGTAGGAGTTAGTTCGACCTTTAACGCTTTCCAGTGGCCAGCCTATGCTGCTGCAACTACAATGCTTGTCCCAAAGCAACACCTTGGTCGTGCCAGTGGTATGGTGCAATTTGCAGAGGCAACTTCACGGCTGCTTGCACCGATGTTAGCAGGTGTGCTGGTTGTGACTATTCAGATTCAGGGCGTAATCTTGATCGACTGCGTTACTTTTCTCTTTTCTCTGGTGACGCTGCTACTCGTCCGATTCCCTCAGCCGAAAACTACCGCAGAGAATGAAGTGAAGAAAAGTTGGCGGCTGCGGGAGTTCACCTATGGGTGGACATACATCACTGCTCGACCCGGACTACTGGGATTATTGATTTTCTTTGCTGCCATTAATTTCTTAATCGGAGTTGTCAGCGTATTAGTTACACCACTGGTATTAGCCTTTGCTGCGGCTAATGTACTGGGTACGGTGCTGTCCATTGGTGGAAGCGGTATGTTGGTTGGTGGTCTGGTGATGAGCGTTTGGGGCGGCCCCAAGAACCGTATCCTTGGTGTGTTTGGTTTTACGCTATCAGGTGGACTCTCTATACTACTTGTGGGGCTTATGCCCTCTGTTCCCGTCTTCTTTGCAGCTGCTTTCATCTACTATTTTGGGGTGTCGATGATTAATGGCTGTGACCAAGCCATCTGGCAGAGCAAAGTTGCACCCACTGTTCAGGGGCGAGTGTTTGCCGTGCGAAGTATGCTCGCTTTGGCATCACTACCGCTTGCTTATCTGATTGCAGGGCCTTTAGCTGATCAAGTTTTTGAGCCATTACTTACGCCTACAGGGTTATTAGCTGGAAGCATCGGCAAGATTATTGGTGTCGGTCGAGGATATGGTATTGCTTTGTTGTTTGTTGTGGTGGGAATTTTGACTATGATAGCGATCGCTTTTGGCTATCTATATCAACCTCTACGGCAGCTAAATGATCAACTGCCAGATGCAATTGCTGATGAGGCTCTCCCATAGAAGAGGCGATTTTGCTGTTATTGTTCTATTACAGCAGTTTGCAAGTAAATGAGGTACAAAATGCTGGACTCCAAATCAGATATAAACAGTTCATACCTCTGTTTCCTGCCTCCTGCCTCAAAATCGGTAGCTTTGTACTTCATAGGACGGGAGGAAGAGTTAGGGAATAACGAACCACAGAGGCACAGAGGACACGGAGAAATAGGAGTTTGAGAGATATTTTGCGTAAGTCCTACTTTATACAAAAGTGGGCAGATGAAGAATTTACATTATCATTTAAACTTTTCTGGATAGAGCGATTCAGCTATTATCCTCACTCCTTTAGCAAACCTGACACCGGATGTACTGTAGCTGTAATCAATAACTATAAATTTATCTTTTTGGACTGCGCTAATTTTCTCATAGGCGGGATTTGTGAGAAACAATTGTCGCTGTTCTTTCGCAGGCGACCAACTCGCGTCACTCAGAATAATTATTTCTGGATTGCGGTTAATTACATCTTCCCAATTGACGGTTATATAAGTACCTTGAGCTTTTTCTTGAAAGATATTCCGGCCTCCCGCAAATTCTAACATTTGATTTGGTAAACTATCAACAGTGACAGTGTATGGTGGACTTTCACTGGCATACCAAAATACACGTTTGGGAGGATTCACTTTGCCCAATTTTGTTTGAGTATCTTGAAGTTCTTGTTTTAAAACAGCAATTAATTTAACAGCGCGATCGCTTACTCCAAAAATCTTACCAATATCCTGAATTTCACTATAAATATTTTCTACCAAAGCTCTTTTTTGTGGACAAACTTCGATAGCTCCTGCTGCCAAATATGAGTTAATATTTAAGCTAAGTAACTCTTTACGTCCACCGATAGCATCCTTACCAAAAGCCCCTGGAAATGACCCATAAACAAAATCTTGCTCTGCACCTAATAAGACCTCTTTTGAGGGATATTTATCAGCAATGACAGGAATTTGAGAGTAGGTTTTTTGGTATTCTGGCAGAATGCGATCGTCTAAATAAGCTGTACCAATCATCTGCGCCTCTAAACCTAGTGCTAACATGATTTCTGTTGCAGGTTGGTTGAGAGTAACTACACGTTTTGGTGGTTGTTTGTAGGTAATAGTAATACCACAGGTTTCAATTGTAACTGGGGTAAAATTAGCAGCCACAGGTTGCAGATTTTTAGTATTTTCTACCTGCATCTGACAAGCAGTCACTATCACTAATAAAGCAGTTATGAGGAAACGTATATAGCGATTTCGCCACCAAGTAAAATCAGGAAGTTTCATTATTAACCCCCTTAAAAGTCAAACGACACTGTTCCTTGGACTGTAAACGGTGCGGCGGGGTAAATAAAGTAACCATCTAAAGTGTAGTATCTGACATTGGAAATATTTTTGAAGTTCAACCCAATTTTATAGCGATCGCGGCGATAGAAAATAGCAGCATCGGCTCTGACGTAAGAAGGTAGTGTTAAAGTGCTTGGTAATCTAGTCTCCTGTTCTCCGACAAAAGCTAGTCCCAGTCCGAATCCTAGCCCTTGTAAATTACCACTTTGAATTTGATACGTCGTCCATAGGCTAGCACTATTTTCGGGGACACCATACAATCTGCTACCAACAGGAATATCCTCGTCTTTTGTCACCACAGCATCGGTGTAGGCGTAGTTAGCAATGATATTCCAACCCGGTAAAATTTGTCCTGTAATGTCTAATTCTACCCCTCGGCTTCTTTGTTCGCCTGTGGTAATGCTGAAATTCTGAGGATCAACAGGATCTGGAGTCAATACATTCTGTCGAGTAATTTGATAAAATGCCAACGTAGCCGAAAGACGGTCTTTAATGAAATCTTGCTTAATTCCCACTTCAAATTGTTCGCCAATTTCTGGTTTAAACTGCTCATCTGTGCGGCTTCTAGCAGAAAAATTTGGGAAAAAAGAGTTTGACCAATTGAAGTAAAGTGAAGTTGTTTGACTAGGCTGATAAACAATACCAACTCGTGGAGAAAATTGAGAATTTGATTGTTCGTTAATCGTCGTATTGGTCACAGTATCGTTTCTGAATAATTCATTGCTATCAAAGCGACCACCAGCCAGGATTTTCAAATTAGGTAGAACTTCGATAAAATCTTGTATGTAAAGAGCTATATTGTCTGAACCAAATTTTCTCCCTCTAGTTGGTGAGGATGGGAGGACAATATTTGCGCCATACTGTGGATTAAAAATATCAATTCTGATATCATCCCCACTAGTAAAATTGTAATCAAATTTGTAACGAGAAAATTCTATGCCAAACAGCAGGTTGTGACGCAAAAATCCTGTTTTAAATTTTCCGATAATTTCATTTTGCAGAGTTAAATTATCATTTACCTCATCAGACGTGCTGGGGTTGATGTTAGCAGTTCTGCGGTCATCTTCTAGAGCAAATAAAAATGTTGATTTACTATTTAAACTAGCCCGGACTAAGTTAAAACCCTGGCGAAATTTCCAGTTATCACTGAATTCATGTTCAAAATTATAAGTAAATGCAGTTGAGTTGACATTACTTGCATTAAAATTGGGTTCTCCCAAAAATCTATTTCTGGGGAGTGTTAAAAATTCTGGTTCTGGAAGGAATCCGTAGTTAAAGTTGAGATTGTAGTTTTGGTATTCAAATTGTAAAGCAAGATTGGTACGCGGCCCAATTTTCCAAGTGAGTGCAGGGGCGATAAAGAAACTATCATTTCTAGTAAAGTCGCGGAAACTATCTGCATTTTCATAAGCGACATTTAGGCGATAAAGAAGTGATTTATCCTCTGTGAGTGGCCCAGTCAAGTCAATTGTAGAGCGCAAAAAGTTGTAACTTCCGTATTTAACGCTGGCGTTATAGTAAGGTTGTTCGAGAGGCTTTTTTGTGACAGCATTGACAACACCACTTGGAAGCACAGACTGACCACCTCCATATAAAACTGAGGCTGGGCCTTTGAGGATTTCAAACTGCTCAACATTAGCTATATCACGAGGTGTCACATAGCCAAAATCTTGAAAACCGTTGCGTAAGTTGCCAAAATTTGTTGTAAACCCGCGAATGCGAAAGCCTACGGAGGGTAGAGAACCATAACCTGGTTCTTGCTGGACACCCGCCACATTATCAGCTAAATCGTTTAGTCTAACTACGCCTCTATCCTCAATTACCTGACGCGGGATGACTTGAATAGATAAAGGTAGGTCGCGTAGTGGTGCTTCTATTTTAGTGCCGGTGGTGGCAGTGGGGACATTATACCCATCTCGCTCTCCCGTCACTGTCAACTCGATGGGTTGATTAGTTTCAGCCGATGGTTGGGTTGCTGGCGTTTCGCTAGTTGGTTTATTTGGTGTGACAACAAAAATTAAACCTTCATCGCTGTCATCTAACTCGACTTTTGGTACACCCGCCTCGCCTGTCACAGTTACTCGGATACTATTTGTATCTATGTTACTAACAGTTACTTCCGTAATTCCTGCAATTGGTTTTTCTTGACGGAATGAATCACCACTAGTTAAACGTAGTTGAATATTAGGAATATCTGCAATGAAATTATTCCCTTCAGTTTTATTAGTGACTTGTAACTTATCGGATGTAGGAGTTTTTAAGATGATTTCCAAACCGCTAGAGGTTTGGTTCAGACGTACTTCTGTGACTGAAATAATCTCTGTCTGCTGCGCTAGCCAGTCTTTGGTATTAGTGTGAGGACGTTGGATATCACTAAGTTTGGGAATATCTTTGATAACTATTTCATCTGCATAAACTGGATAAGTAACTAAGACTATGGCAGCAGATGTTAGCCACAAATAAACTGATAAATTAGGCTTTTTCACCCTACTTTCTCACACCACTTGCAAAAATGACACTCACCACATTGCCAAAAAATCAGTAATAGAGTTACTGATTTTCACTATATACAAATATTACTTGTGACAATAAGTTAAAGTAGTATCTATGTCAAAAGACAGAGTGTCAAACTTAACTCAACCTCACTCTGTTTTTGTTGGGAAATGAAGATTTCCTCATCTTTGAGCTAATGCTATGGCTGCTGGCAAAAGGTTAGTATTTCTTATCTGTTGATTTGCTAATTTTCATAGTTTGTAATATTTTACAAGTTGTCTTTTGACAAGACAGGCTATCTCTGCATTATTACTTTATATCTATTTGCAAGAATTAAATCTTTTTTATCTTTTAATTGATATATACTATCAACTATATTAAGATGCTCAAACTATGTCAACCGTAAGTCTTCATGCTTGCTACCTTTTTTGGTGACATTTTGCAAAGGAGTTGCAGCAGGGGGAAAAGTTGGTATTCTTGCCAGTTGTATTACTCCAAACCCACCCATTGTTTTGAAAGGTGATGACAGATAGCAAAAATAACTACAACCAACACCAAAAGCCTAAAGGATGGGGGTTTACGTTTTTTGGAGAGACACCCGAAACTCCCGAATTAGAAGAAAAAACACCCAAAAGTGGCTCTTTTGTGAACACAGGTAAATCTTTCCCTTTAGCGATCGCTAGTGTGGGAGAGCGTTTGGTGATCGCTAAACTCAAAGGGACAGAAGGTACAGTCCGTCGTCTGATTGGTATGGGATTAGTTCCTGGAACTGAACTTCAAGTGATTAGTATTGCCAATGGTTCTGTCATCATCGCACTTGGTGATAACCGCATTGGTTTAGGGGTAGGTATGGCACAGAAAATACTATGTACCAATTTAGGGACTTCCAACTAAAAAAATATACCCTCACGCTTGTCAGCAGAGGAGCAGGGGAGCAGGGGAGCAGGGGAGAAACAGAAAATATGGACTGACTAAAGTATAGAAGATGGAAACAAGAAAATATGGTCACAGCTTTGACATAATCTTGCAATAGAGTTGTAAATCAGAAGTGCAATTCTATGTCATGAAATAAAGTCTCATAACTAAGCGGATATGAAACTGTTCTATCTGGAATGCCAGCTAGTTATGGTTTATGAATTTTCCCTATTTCTTTTAGAGAGTGTTACTAAATATACCGATTTTTACTAATAAAATGAGCGAAAAAAGACAACTACGTGATTTAGCTGTAGGCTCTATGGGGCGGGTAGTTGGTTATGAAAAAGCTGCCCGTAGTTATAAAGGAAAATTGCTGGCGATGGGACTGACACCGGGTACAGAGTTTACTGTCACCCGCCATGCACCTCTGGGAGATCCTGTAGAAATCCAGGTGCGGGGGTTCAAATTGAGTCTGCGTAAAGACGAAGCCAATGCTTTATTTGTAGAGGAAGTAACACAATGACAAAGCAGATAATTGCACTGGTGGGTAATCCCAACTGCGGTAAAACTACTTTATTTAATGCCTTGACAGGTGCTAATCAAAGAACTGGTAACTGGCCTGGTGTCACAGTAGAACGCAAAGAAGGCAAATATACTTACAATAGTAAAAGTATTACTGTTGTTGACTTACCAGGAGTTTATTCTCTGGATGCTGAAGATAGTGACACTGGACTTGATGAACTGATAGCGCGAGATTATCTGCTTTCTGGTGAAGCGGATGTGATTATTAATATTGTTGATGCTTCCAACTTAGAACGCAACTTGTATCTCACAACCCAAATCATGGAAATGCGCTTACCGATGATTGTGGCGTTGAACATGATGGATGTGGCTACAGACAGGGAGATTAAGATAAATCCCGCCCTACTTTCACAGCGTCTTGGTTGTCCGGTGATTCACATGAGTGCAACATCAGGTAAGGGAGTACCAGAATTACAAGATGCCATTAATCAATCTCTCGTTAACTTATTAGTACCACCAACTTACGTTGCTTACCCTGCTGTAATTGAAGATGCGATCGCGCAATTAGTCCCTTTCATCACAGAACATAGTCCCAATCACACAGTAGATCCCCGGTGGACAGCCTTAAAACTTTTGGAATACGAGGATCGAGTTGCACCAGAATTGAGGAGTAAAGAATTAGAGAGGATAGTTGTAGAACACCGACGGCAAGTCCATCAAACCCTCGATGATGATTTAGATATTATTATCGCCGATAGTCGTTACACCTTTATCCGCAACTTAATTCAAGGTGCAGCCGAACGCAGTCGGGAAGTCAAAACTAACATTTCCGACAAAATCGACCAAGTAGTACTCAATCGCTGGTTGGGTATACCGATTTTCTTGTTCATCATGTACGTGATATTTACCATATCGATTCATATCGGTGGTGCTTTTATTGACTTTTTTGACATCTCATTTGCCACGATTTTTGTTGATGGTTTCGGTAAACTACTGGAAAACATCAATGCACCAGGATGGCTGATTGGACTATTAGCACAGGGCGCAGGTGGTGGTATCCAAACCACAGCCACTTTTATTCCCCAAATTGGCATGATGTTTTTGTGTCTATCGGTGTTAGAAGATACTGGCTATATGGCACGGGCAGCCTTTGTGATGGATCGGTTAATGCGTTTCATTGGGCTTCCTGGTAAATCCTTTGTACCGATGATTGTGGGTTTTGGATGTAACATTCCCGGAATTATGGCGACGCGGACATTAGAAAATAAACGCGATCGCCTGATGACAGTGATGATGAATCCCTTCATGTCCTGTAGCGCCAGATTAACAGTTTACGCCCTGTTCATTGGTGCTTTCTTCCCCGTTGGCGGTCAAAATCTGGTTTTAGGTCTTTACCTATTGGGTATATTAGCCGCCATATTCACCGGGCTGATCTTGAAAAATACCATTCTCCAAGGGGAAGCCGCGCCTTTTATCATGGAACTACCCCCATACCATATACCCAAGATTAAAGGTGTTTTGTTGCGTGCAGGCGATCGCCTCAAAGCTTTCATCACCAAAGCCGGGATTGCTATTGTAATTATGGTGATCGTCCTGGGCTTCATGAACTCTGTTGGTACTGATGGCACATTCGGTAAGCAAGATAGCAAAGATTCGATTCTTAGCGCCATGAGTCGTACAGTCACACCAGTATTTACACCAATGGGAATTACTCAAGATAACTGGCCTGCTACCGTTGGTTTGATGACAGGCGTATTTGCTAAGGAAGTAATGGTTGGTACAATGAACTCTCTGTATACGGGATTGGCAGAAGCCGAAAAAGCAGCCACAGCAGAGCCAGAAAAACCGGAAGAATTTAGTTTTTGGGGTGGTATTAGTAAAGCATTTGCCAGCATTCCAGAGAATTTGGCAAAACTTCCTAGTCAATTATTTGACCCCCTTGGTTTGAGTGCAGCCAATGTCTCAACAGACCAAAAACAAGCCGCAGAAGCTCAAGGTGTATCTGTTAGCACTTACGGCGAAATGTCCAAACGGTTTAGTAGTACATCTGCGGCTTTCGCCTATCTGTTGTTTGTGCTGTTGTACTTTCCCTGCGTTTCTGCGACGGCTGCACTTTACCGGGAGACTAATTTGGGGTGGACGGTATTTGCTGGATGCTGGACTACTGGTTTAGCTTACTGGGTGGCGGTTTTATATTACCAACTGGCGACATTTACACAACATCCAAGTTCTTCTATTGCTTGGGTAGTGGGATTAGCTTTTGTTATGGCGATCGCGATTTTCGGACTGAAGATGGCAGGTACTACACGTACAAGAGAAGTTATTAGTCATTAGTCATTGGTCATTAGCAAAGGACAAAACCATGATATTAAGTGAACTACAACAATTCCTTACCCAACACAAAAAAGCTTCTCTTGCAGATATGCAACTGCATTTTCGCATGGATGGAGACGCTTTACGAGGAATGCTGAGTAAGCTAATCCGTAAAGGTCGAGTCCGCAAAATGGAGGATGGGAAAAAGTGTGGTGGATGTCACAGTTGTGAACCAGAAGCCATTGAATTTTATGAATGGGTTTGCTAATGAAATCAATTCTTAACTATTACTAAAAGTCTGACAGTCTGTCTTTTGACATTCCTGGCATTTTCAAGTGAGAATTATATGTGCTTCAAGTCTTTCCTATTAGGATATACAGGTGCATACATACCTACTCTGTAATTGAGGGATACAGAAAAATTTGTATCCCTTATTTATTAAAATTTTGGTGCTACTCAAGTCTACAAAATCCCACTTAAAAAATGGGATAATATGGAGGGTGAAAATTCCAAAATTGCAAGCATTCAACCTAGCTTTGCTTTGGACTCACAAAGCAAAGTTAGGTTGACTAGTTAAACTAAGAATTTACTGACTGTAAAAATGTAGCGATCGCTCATTTTTGCAGTCAGGAGAGTGCCAATATTAGAAATCCCTAAATAGCACCCCTCTACCCGCATTTCTCACAAGCTTGAAGTGCAGAGGGGCAGAGGGGCAGAGAGGAAAGAATTTGGTATTTGAACTCTCCCCTGCTCCCCTGCTCCCCTGCTCCCCTGCTCAAGAGCAAAAGGCTTTGAGGGATGTGGTGAGAAATCCGGGTCTACTCTCCGTAATGTGCGCTGACTACTTTACCTTGAAATACTCGGTAAAGATAGACATTGTAGAACAATATAATCGGGACGAAAAACCCGATAAAAGCAATCATGAAAGCTTGGGCGCTAAGGGAAGAGGAAGCCTGATAAATTGTGACTTGGAAGGGAATGATGTATGGAAACACCACAAAAGCCAAGGACAGAATAGTGATTAAGAAAACCACAATTGTCCAAATAAAAGGCATCTTTTCTTCACGGCGATTGATACTATTCATTAGTAGTGCCATCACACCAGTTGCCACAAAGGGAATCGCCTCAAAAATCAATATCTCTGGTTGATGGAATATCTTAGTACGGATTGCTTCGTAGAACATTGGTGCCGCAATTGTCAATGCCAATGCACCAATAAATGTGGTAATAGCGCTAAATTTGGCAGTGATGTAGTGATATTGTTTTAACTCACCTTGTGTCTTAGCAATCAGGTAAGTAGAACCGATTAAGACATAGCCTTGCACTACAGTTAATGCCACTAATATTGATGGTAAATTAAACCAATCCCAAGTACCACCAATAAAATTTCCCGCCTGATCAACTTTAATTCCGGCAATCACGCCACCTAAGATTAATCCTTGAGACAAAGCGACTAGCAAACTACCACCACCAAAACCCCAGTTCCAATAAGTTTTGTTGATAGAATGTTCACGGAATTCAAAAGCTACGGCGCGGAAGATAAACCCAATCACCATTAGAGTAATAGGGATGTACAAGGCGTTGACAATAGTAGCGTAGGCGAGGGGAAAAGCACCATACAACAAACCTCCCGTACATACCAACCAAGTTTCATTGGCATCCCAAACACTGCTTAAGGTATTGATAATTATCCCGCGTCGTTCTTCGTTAGCAGCAATCAGTGTGAGAATCCCCACGCCTAAATCAAAGCCATCTGTGATTAGATACAAGGTGAGGAACAAGGCAACAAGTCCAAACCAGAGTAGTGGTAGAGTACTATTTATGGCTTCCATGAAATCTCCGGTTGTGTTGCAGTAATGTTTTTTGTGTTGCTGTCCTGAAGGAAAGCATGATTGGGCAATGGTAGTTCTAAATTTGGCCCTTGGCGTACAATACGGCTACCAAAGTATAAAGCACAGGCAAATAACAGTAAGTAGATGCTGGTATAGGCAATTAGTGAAACTAGAACATTGCTTGCTGGTACATTAGAAACGGCATCAGCAGTACGGATTTGTCCGTAAACAATCCAAGGTTGTCTGCCAACTTCTCGCACCATCCAGCCACATTCGACAGCAAGATATCCTAAAGGTGCAGCCAATATCCAAGCACGCAGCAACCAAGACTGTTCGGTAATATTTTCTACAGCCAGCTTACCCCGTAACCATTGGATGACACTTACTCCCATCAAACCCACGAGCAGGAAGCCAATACCTGCCATGATACGGAAAGTATAAAATATTAGGGAAACCGCATGGGGTCGATCTTGGGGTCTCCACTCATTTAAACCAAGTACAGGTTCAGAAAGCTTAGGCTTCATTTCCAAAACCCTGCTTAAACCGCCTGGTACGCTGAGTGTCCAGTTGTTCTTACCCTCTTTGACATTTGGTGCAACCAAAATATTCCAAGGTGCAGACTCACCAGCCGGTACAGTTTCCCACAAAGCTTCGATCGCTGCTAATTTGGTAGGTTGGTTGTGGTATACTTGTTCACCACTGAAGTGACCAACAAGAATTTGCAGTGGAGTAATGAGAATAGCCAGAGCGATCGCTGTTTTGAAAGATTTGCTGAAAAATGCTTGATGGCGTTTGTTGAGAATATACCAAGCACTAATCCCACCAATGACAAACAAGGCGGTTTCGAGAATAGCCAATACCATGTGAAACCAGCTATTCAAAGCTGCTGGGTTAAAAATGGCTTCTAGGTAACTACGAACCAAAAATTTACCATTCACCATTTCCCCACCTGCTGGTGTTTGCATCCACGAGTTGGCAACAATAATCCAGAAGGATGAGAGAGTAGCACCAATGGCGACAAAGGTAGTTGCTATCAAGTGCATAATTGGTGGAACCCGATTCCAACCATGTATCATAATGCCCAGAAAAGCAGCTTCTAGCATAAATGCCATCGTGCCTTCAAAGCCTAAGATACTGCCTAAAAAGTCACCAACAGCTAAAGAAAATGGTGCCCAGTTTGCACCAAACTCAAATTCAATCGCTACACCAGAAGCCACACCAAGCCCGAAATTGAGAATGTAGATTTTTGACCAAAAACGTGCATGGCGATAGTAGTCGGGATTTTTCGTTTTTAGCCAGAGTATTTCCATCACAACCAAATACCAAGACATCCCAATTGTCAGGATCGGCCAAAACATGTGGAAAATGCTGGTGACAGCAAATTGGATGCGTGAAAGCATCACTGTATCTGAGAGAAAACTCATAGTGTATCCTCCAAATCTATTGCCATCAGGCAATTTTGATAGGTCTAAGCTATTCTGCTTTTAAGTTGCAGAATCCATCGTGAGGGCTGTTGACCGTTGATAGTCAACAATTCCCAAGAGTAATTGTGCAATTCAGACGCGCATTAGCTGATATTCTGAATGAGTCAAAGATCATAAAACTCTAATCCACAATTTTTTGTAATTGTTGGATGGAGTTAATGATTGAAAATTAGCTCTATAAGTAATTGAGCTTTTCATTCTTTAGGCTAGGTGATGCCAATGAAGAGATTCCTCAGTCTTTGTTCTTGATATTTAATATTAAACTATATTTTTTTATGCTCATTCTGTATTTACTGCCACTTTTGATAATTCAAATAGAAGTAAATTGAAC